>JAFWZH010000318.1 GCA_017522515.1 Clostridia bacterium | reverse complement strand
CCGAAAACTTAAAGCGGTTCTTTGCGGGTAAAGAGAAAAAGGCAGCATCTTCCTGCTGCTGCGGTACATCCAATTGTTGTTGATTCAAAAAACGGAGGTAATATATTATGGCACTGTTTAACTTTGGCAAAAAGAAAGAAGAAAAGAAAGCTATTGCCTGCTGCTGTGGCAGTAGCGAACCCAAGGTTGAGGAAACTACCTGTTGCTGTGGTTCCACGCCTAATGCGGAGAAAACCACTTCCTGCTGCTGCGGAAAGCCTGTCGATGGCATCTGCTGCATAAAGGTTTTAGGTGCAGGCTGTAAGTCCTGCCACGATCAATACGAATATGCCAAGGAAGCTGTCCGCAATCTGAGGCTGTCTGTGGAAGTGGAATACATCACCGACATGGAGAAGGTTATGGAATACGGTGTGATGAGTATGCCCGCTATTGTTGTCAATGAAAAAGTCGTTTCCGTTGGAAAGGTATTGAAGACCTCTGACGTAGAAAAATTACTGAAAAAATAAGAAAGCTTTGCTTGACAAGGCTTTATAAAACAATTACAATACAATAACTCTTTGCACTGCATTTCGCTACAGTACAAACTGATCAGGCCGGAGCTTTTTGCCTGGAGCCGGGTTACTTATGTAACAGTGGATTTTTTAACCACGGGACAGCACGTTACGACGACTGCTCCCGTGGTTTCTTTATACACGGGAGAAAAGAAGCATAGAGTAATATCATATTCTCTCGGAGGTATATTTCATGAAAAAAAACACTAAGCAAGAAAACGTAAGGATAGCTGATTTTTCTAATGAATTCGAAAAAACTGCTGTCAAAGTATCCCTCGTCAGCATTATTGGCAATACTGTTTTGTCTCTTTTCAAAATCATTGCAGGTATTTTAGCAAACTCCAGTGCGATGATCAGCGATGCTGTCCATTCTGCATCTGATGTTCTTAGCAGTATTATTGTTATCATCGGTGTGAAGCTTTCGGCAAAAGAATCGGATAAAGACCATCCATATGGACACGAAAGGTTTGAATGTGTTGCCGCAATTGTACTGGCAGTTATTCTGTTAATCAGCGGCTTGTTTATCGGTCATACCGCTATCGAGAAAATCAGTTCCGGCAACACGCAGGAATTCACTGTTCCGGGTGTATTGGCGCTTGTTGCAGCAATTATTTCAATTGTTGGAAAAGAAGCGATGTATTGGTACACAAGGTTTTACGCAGTTCGTCTTGATTCGGGTGCTTTAATGGCAGATGCGTGGCATCATCGTAGCGACGCGTTGTCGTCTATCGGTGCCCTGATCGGTATTGCCGGTGCAAGAATGGGTTTTCCGCTGATGGATACTGTTGCAAGCTTGGTTATTTGCATTTTTATCATAAAAGCAGCCTATGACATTTTTAAGGATGCTATTGAAAAGATGGTTGATCGCTCCTGCAGTGATGAAATGGAAAAAGACATGGTGGAATGTGCCATGCATCAGGACGGAGTGCTGGGTGTAGACTCCATTCAATCCCGTGTCTTCGGCAACAAAATCTATGTGGATATCCAAATATGTGCAGACGGCGAAATAACACTTACGCAAAGCCATCAGATTTCAAAACGGGTACACGATACTCTTGAGAACAAATTTGAGAAAATAAAACACATTACTGTTTACGTTAATCCTATCCCTCAAACACAGGAGAAATAATAGTATGAAAAGAAAAAAGGTGGCATTTATCTGTGTCCATAACTCCTGCCGCAGCCAGATCGCAGAAGCGTTGGGGAAGAAATTGGCATCCGATGTATTTGAAAGCTATTCTGCCGGTACGGAAACCAAACCGGAGATCAACCAAGATGCCGTTAGGCTTATGAAGCAGCTCTATGGCATCGATATGGAGCTTACACAGTACAGCAAGACCATTGATAAAATACCCACTCCCGATATAGCTATCTCTATGGGATGTGATGTCGGCTGTCCCTTCATCGGCAGAGCATTTGATGATAATTGGGGCTTGCCCGATCCGACGGGGCAGCGTGATGAGGTGTTTATTGACGTTATACGACAGATCGAAAGTAACATCATGCGTTTGTAAGAGGATTAGGCGGTGATACAAACGCCCACACAAGAAGCTGCAATACAAGACTCCCGAACAGAAGGAAGAGGAATATGCCTTGAAGGACGCGGGTTTATAAGACACGTGCAGATAGACTGAGGAGTTCGAAAAGGTTTGTTTTTTAATCTTCTAATTGCAAAATTTAAGATTTTCTGTTTTTAGTCCAGCTGGCAAAAAGAAAATGCGACCTCGAAAAGCCGCATAAATACTGGGTTTTATAATAAAAACACCATTGAGTCTGAACTTGAGGGTTCAGATTTCAATGGTGTCTTTAGATGGCGGAGAAAGAGGGATTCGAACCCTCGAAACCGTTTTGCGGTTTACACGATTTCCAGTCGTGCGCCCTCGACCGGACTAGGCGATTTCTCCACGACGAATTGCATTATAAGCTAAGCAAATGCCTTTGTCAATTATTATTTTAACAAAATCAAATACTTATGAACATCACAACACCATATTTCATATACTTTAATTGTAGAAATACAATAATTAAGGAGGAAAAAACATGGCGCAATTTACAAACCAAGCCCAATTATCATACAACAATTCCGTAACCAACTCCAATATAGCTGTCGGCGAGATTTTAGAAGTGCTCTCAGCCACCAAAACAGCCGTTATGGACGATTACGTTAGAAATGACGATATAACCTATATTGTAAGCATAGTAAATTCCGGCACAGCATCGTTCACCGGACTTACCCTAACAGACAATTTAGGAGCATATCCCTGGAATGAAACATCTTTGGTACCTCTCACCTATGTCGAGAACTCTGCACGCTACTATGTAAACGGAATACTTCAACCCGCTCCCACAGTAGAAGCAACAGAAGCAGCTCTTATAATAAGCGGATTAAACATTCCGGCAGGCGGCAACGCAATAATTGTTTACGAAGCTGAAGCAAATCAATTTGCTCCCTTAGATGTGGAAGGCACAATCACGAACACAGCAACAATAAGCGGAATCGGTTTATCAAGTACAATAACTGCCACGGAAACAGTATATACAGAGGATGTACCCGAGCTTACAATTACGAAATCAGTAAGCCCCGTACCCGTTTCAGAAAACGGTATATTAACGTACACGTTTATCATTCAAAATTCCGGCAATACAGCAGCAGACGCATCATCAAATGTTGTAATAACAGATACCTTTGATCCGATTTTAAGTAACCTAACTGTAACATTAGACGGAGTAACACTTCCGTCAACAAGTTACACATATAACGAAACCACCGGCGAATTTGCAACAGTCGCAGGCAGCATAACAGTACCTGCCGCAACATATACGCAAAGTGCAACAGAAGGTTTCTATATAATTAACCCCGGTGTTACAACGCTTACTATCAGCGGAACAGTATAAAAAAAGGGCTGTCTTTACAGCCCTAAAAAATCACTTATTATCTCTGAAATAAAGTGAATTCCAATATTTATATTTGCCTCTGTCAATTTCAGATAACTGCTCACGTTTAACTCTGTATGCCCAGTTGCCCTCAGCTACGCCGGGTGTATTCATTCTTGTATCAGCACCGTATTTCAAAATATCCTGAATCGGCAAAATAACAATATCCGCATTACTTGCGAGCAACGAACGAATCATACACTCACAACCATCGTTAATATTATCATACGGATAACCAAAATAATCAAACATACGTCTGCGTGCAGGCTCATCAAGATCCCAAACAAAACCAAGTAAAGTATTATTATCGTGAGTACCTGTATACGCAACACAATTTTGTATATAATTATGCGGAATATGCGCAGTTTCTTCTTCATCAACAAAGCCGAACTGTAAAACACGCATACCGGGATATCCGCTATCCTTAACAAGCTTTTCAACCTCAGGTGTAATATCACCCAAATCCTCAGCAATAATCAATTTATCTTGACAAATGGGTTGCAATGCCTTAATTAAACTCATACCGGGACCTTTAACCCACTTTCCGTTTTTAGCTGTTGTTTCAGAAGCCGGAATACTGTAATAAGATTGAAGACCTCTAAAGTGGTCAATTCTCACACCATCAAAAAGCTCAAACATAAAGCTCATTCTGCGTCTCCACCAACTATAATTGTCTTCTTTCATTTTTTTCCAATCATAGAGCGGATTACCCCACAACTGACCATCCTCTGAGAAATAATCCGGCGGAACACCGGCAACGCTTTTGGGATTATAGCGTTCGTCTAACTGGAAACTTTCCGGCGAACTCCAAACATCGGCACTGTCCCAAGAAACATAAATCGGAATATCCCCTATTATACTGATATTCTTACTGTTTGCATATTTTTTAATTTGTGCCCACTGTGAGAAGAATGCATACTCAGCAAATCTCCAAGTTTTATAAAGCTCAGGATCAGGCTCTGTGACTGTCCATTCATTCCACGGTAAATTATTGTTTGCTGCCCTCAACGCCATATATTCGCAAAACTTCTCTGTTTCCGGATGCGATGCCATAAAATTGTTAATTGCATCTTCATTTTTGATACGAGAAGCAGCTTTTGACAAAAGTGCCATTCTTTCATTGTTGAGACGTTCAAATTCGCATAGGTAAGGATTTCCTTGCTTCGCACTGTCTAATTCTTCTCTTGTAAGCAATCCTTCTTCATATAAATATTGTAAATCAACAAAGAAAGGATTACCGCTAAACGATCCAAATGACTTATAAGGTGAATTTAATTCATCAGGTACTCCAAACGGCAAAGTCTGCCAATATGAAAATCCACACTCTGACAAAAAATCAATCCACTGATAAGCTTCTCTACCGAAAGAACCCTCGGAATATTCGCTCCATAAGGAGGACACGTGCATTAAAACACCGCTTTTTCTTTTATTTATCATGTATAACTCTCCTAACAAATTTATTGTTTAAACGAGAATATTTTGTACTATTTTTATTTTCTTGTCAACTATTTTGCCTCTTTATTTTTTCCTGCAAGTTATGTATAATTAGCGTCGTAATCGTTCATATTGATTATTGAGAGTAATTTACAGGAGATTTAAAAATGAATTATTTACATGAATTTTGGAATGGATTCGGACCCGGCACATGGGTTAATGAAATAAATGTCAGAAGCTTTATAAAACACAACTACACACCTTACGACGGAGACGCTTCCTTTTTAGAAGGTCCCACAAAGAGAACTGTTGACTTATGGAATCAAGTACTTGAACTTTCTAAAAAAGAAATCAAAGCAGGCGGCGTTCTTGATATGGACACTAAAGTAATTTCTACTATTACTTCCCACGGTCCGGGCTATCTTGACAAAGAAAAAGAGCAGATTGTTGGTTTTCAAACGGACAAACCTTTCAAAAGAGCTCTTATGCCCTACGGCGGTATTCGTATGGCAGAAAAAGCTTGTCGCGACCACGGATACGAGCTTGATCCTTCCGTAAAAGAATTTTTTACTATACACAGGAAAACTCACAACGCCGGTGTTTTTGACGCATATACCAACGAAATGAGAGCTTGTCGCTCAAGTCACATAATCACGGGACTTCCGGACGCTTATGGTCGTGGACGAATAATCGGAGACTACCGCAGAGTTGCACTTTATGGTGTGGATAAGCTTATTGATGACAAAAAAGAGCAAAAAGCAACCACACGTTCTGCCATGTATTCAAAAGTCATTCGTGACCGAGAAGAACTATCCGAGCAAATTCGTGCTTTAGAAGAATTAAAAAAGATGGCTCTTAGCTATGGTTTTGACATTTCACAGCCTGCCCGCAATACAAAAGAAGCAATACAGTGGTTGTATTTTGGCTATCTTGCCGCTGTAAAGGAGCAGAATGGTGCTGCAATGTCATTGGGAAGAACATCAACCTTTATTGATATATATGCAGAGCGTGATCTAAAAAATGGTATTTTTACAGAGTCTGAGCTTCAAGAAATGGTTGACCATTTTATTATGAAATTACGTCTTGTAAAGTTTGCCAGAACACCTGAATATAATTCCCTTTTTTCCGGAGATCCCCAGTGGGTTACCGAATCAATCGGCGGAGTTGCAATAGATGGTCGCCATATGGTAACAAAGATGTCATACCGTTATCTTCATACTTTAGAAAATCTCGGTGCGGCACCTGAGCCTAATTTGACAGTTTTGTGGTCTACGAGATTACCTGAAAACTTCAAACGCTTCTGTGCAAAAATCTCTATTGAAACATCATCTATTCAGTACGAAAATGATGATTTAATGAGATTTACACACGGTGATGACTATGCAATCGCTTGTTGTGTTTCTTCTATGAGAATCGGTAAAGAAATGCAGTTTTTCGGAGCCCGTGCCAATTTGGCAAAATGCTTACTGTATGCAATTAACGGCGGTGTGGATGAAATTTCAGGTCAACAAGTCGGACCTGAATACAGACCTATAACTTCTGAGTATCTTGATTATGACGAGGTTGTTAAAAAGTTCAATGCCATGATGAAGTGGCTTGCAAATGTCTACGTTAACACCCTTAACATCATACACTATATGCACGACAAATATTGTTATGAGAAAATCCAAATGGCCCTTCATGACAAACACGTTACACGTTGGTTTGCAACAGGCATAGCGGGACTTTCCGTAGTAGCAGACTCCCTTTCCGCTATAAAGTACGCCAAAGTAAAAGTTATACGTAATGACAAAGGTCTTGCTGTTGACTATGAGGTTGAGGGAGACTTTCCGAAGTACGGTAACGATGATGATCGTGTTGATGAAATTGCACACGATATTGTTCATGTATTTATGGGACACATTAAGAAAAACCACACTTACAGAGACAGTATACCCACAACATCCATTTTGACGATTACATCAAATGTTGTTTATGGTAAGCATACAGGTTCAACCCCGGACGGACGTAAACAAGGAGAAGCTTTTGCTCCCGGTGCAAATCCAATGCACAGACGCGATACACACGGCGCAATAGCTTCATTATCATCTGTTTCTAAACTCCCCTTTAAGGACGCACAAGACGGTATTTCCAATACCTTCTCTATTATACCGGGTGCGTTGGGCAAGGATGACCAAATTTTTGCAGGAGATATCGAAATAGATGCTGATTTTGAATTAGACGGATGCTGTTGTGGCGAAGGCGCATGTTCCGCCCCAACACTTTTCGAAGGACTTGATACACAGGAGGACGATTAAAATGGCAGCAACAGAAAATCAAATAGATAATTTAGTATCTCTTCTCGACGGATATTGTCAAAAAGGAGGCCATCATCTTAATGTTAATGTTTTTACAAAAGAAACATTATTGGATGCGCAAGCCCATCCCGAAAAATACCCACAGCTTACAGTGCGTGTCAGCGGTTATGCTGTAAACTTTATTAAACTTACAAAAGAACAGCAAGACGAGATTATTTCAAGAACATTTCATTCTTCTATTTAATTAGCTTTAAAGCCTGAATTTTTATTATGACAGGATATATTCATTCACAAGAAAGCTTTGGAACAGTCGACGGTCCCGGCATAAGATACGTTATTTTTATGCAGGGCTGTCCTCTTCGTTGTTTATATTGTCATAACCCCGACACATGGCAAACCTGCATTGGTTCAGAGCTTTCCGTGGAGGAAATAATACACAATTACAAAAAAAACAAAATGTTTTACACCAAAGGCGGAATTACCGTTTCAGGCGGTGAACCACTATTGCAAATAGACTTTCTTACGGAACTCTTTCGCACTGCCTCCACAGAAGGCATACATACTTGTATTGATACTTCCGGTGCAACGTATAATCCTCTTAATAATGAATATTTAAACAAGCTGGATGAGCTTATGAAATATACAAACCTTGTTATGTTGGACATTAAGCATATGAATCCTGCAAAGCATAAAGAACTGACGGGAAAAGACAATAACAATATACTTTCATTTGCCAAATATCTTGAGCGTAAAAAAATCCCTTTATGGGTACGCCACGTTGTTATTCCCGGATATACTGATGACAGACAAGATTTATTTGATTTAGGCAAGTTTATAGGTACTTTACACAATCTTAAAGCGCTTGATGTAATCCCCTATCATACTTTGGGAGTTCATAAATATACAGAGCTTGGTATACCCTATCGTTTAAATGAGGTTAATTCAGCCACTAAAGAACAAACACAAAATGCCAAACAAATAATTTTAGAGGGAATCCGTTCATCAAGACAAATTAATGTTGACTAAAAGCACTTATAGTGATAAAATACACAAGGTTTACGGGATGTGGCTCAGTTTGGTAGAGCGCTGCGTTCGGGACGCAGAGGCCGCAAGTTCAAATCTTGTCATCCCGACCATATAGTAAACTGCCCTATTTGCAGGGCAGTTTTTTTATTAAAAAATTTAAAATTGACATGTATAATTTTATGTGATATATATCTACTAACGAGTTTTTTTAAGGAGAAAAAATTATGTGTCAAACAAATTCCCTTGTCCCCAAAAAGTTAAAAGGCAGAATTGCTATAATAATATTATCGGCTCTTGCTTTAATCAGTATGATATTAAGTTGTGCCGAAAACTTTCTGTTTCATAATTACATACACGATGTGAATATATATTCTTATGAGTTAACTTTACGCTCACAAAGTATTTTTGACGTGTTATTTGTAATATTACTATTATCTCCTTACATTTTAACTTTTCTATACTCTCTTGTTTTTTACAAAAAACAAAAATCATTTTTTCTGATGTCAATGGTATTTTGTTTATTGGCGGTGTTTTATTTTATTGTTTATTTTAATACTGTTGGCGCAATCGGCTCACAATTAATATCATTTGCGCTGTTTACAAGAATAATTATTACACTTATACGCGTGCTTTTCCTTTTATTAGGTGCATTCAGTATATTAGGTTTATTTAGAAGATTTTCAAAAGTAATTCTATTGTTTGTAATTTTCGCCAACTTCATTCTTGATTCAATTGCTTTTGTTTGCTATTATGAACCAATAATTTTTTATATGGAAAATTACTTATCTGTCTATACACTTAGTAGCTTCTGTAATATTATAGGGTCTATATTTTTCCATGTTGCACTGCTTATATTTGCAATTCGAAACAAAATTACAACAAAAGATAATCCCTGAAATATTTGTTGTTATTTTAAGCTTTTCATTGCAGGATTGTCTAATAACTTTCCGTCGCTTGTAAAGCGAGAACCATGGCACGGACAATCCCAAGTGTGTTCATATTTATTGTATTTTAACGCGCAACCCATGTGTGGACAACGAGGTGATGTTGGTGTAATCAGATTAAAAGCAGCCGCTGCTGCATTTCCTGCGAGCTGTGGATGTATTACACTTCGCGATGGAGAAAACAGTTCTTCATATTCGTTTCGTTTTTCTTGCACAAGGTCGCACAGCATTTCCGCGGCCACCATAGATGACGTAAAACCCCATTTGTTATATCCCGTTGCTACAAATAGATTTGGTGTGTTTTTTGAGTATTTCCCTATATATGGCATTGAATCTAAAGTGATGCAATCTTGTGTTGCCCATCTGTTTTTAATTTTCGATTCAGGATAATATTTTTGGGCAAAACACTCAAGTTCATTCCAACAACCACCCTTTTTTCCTGTACGATGACTTCCCCCGCCAAGCAGTAAAAATTTATCATAATTTCTAAAAGAAAAACCCTTTTCGTTTTCATCTATATACATCCCACTTACATCTTGGGCATTTTCAAGCGCCAAAACATAAGATCGGTGCTGATACATTTTCAAAAAATAATATCCATGTTTGTTAATTATAGGAAAATGTGTTGCTATTATAGCTTTTTTGTAATAAATGTTTCCCTTATCTGTTTGCACACAATCGGGTGTAATCTCAATCAGCTTTGTATGTTCTTTTATATTGAGCTTTTGAGATAATTTATATAAGAGTTGTAGCGGCTGAATTTGGCCTTGATTCCGTATTCTTACTGCTCCAAGAATATTCATCGGCAGCGGAAGCTCTTTAATAAACTCTGACGGAATACCTATCACACCATACGCTTTGTACTCTTCTGTTATTTTTCTTATATCCGCAGTTGAATATACTATGGCATCTTGAGTTTCAAAACAACAATCAAATATTTTACATAAATTTTTATAATACCTTATAGCTTCGGAATTAGCTTTGTAATATAGTTTTGCTGCCTTAATACCATATTTTTTAATAATCTTGTGATAAATCAAACCGTGTTGCATCGTTATTTTTGC
Organism: Clostridia bacterium; assembly: GCA_017522515.1. Next base: position 5,589 of record JAFWZH010000318.1, on the reverse strand, counting down.
AGTAGTATTTTGAGTTATTCCGCTACATATATTATTTGCTTCAATCAATGTATAATCGATACCTGTTTCTTGCAACATATATGCACATAAAATGCCGGTAAGTCCTCCACCGACAATTAATACATCAGTTTTAATATTTCCATCTAAGCTGTTAAAGTTTGGTTTTTTTGATATTTCTGTCCAAAGAGAATTCATACTCGTTACACCCTTATATTATAATTATTACGAGTATAGTATGTGCAAATTATCATATTTTTTTCAAAAAAAAGACCTTATAGGTCAGTAATCCTACAAGGTCTTTTTCTAAGTTTTATTATTTAGTCACCAAAATTTTATCAATGAGCTTTTCTTCTAAGTGTTGTTATTGCAAAAACAACTGCAGAAATAACAAATACAGCTACCATTGTTGTAATAATAATCTCAGATGAATCACCGGTATTAACGTTTCCGGAATTTCCCGTACCTTCAGATGGTTTAACAGACGGTGTAGCTGTAGGCTTTTCAGAAGGAGTTTCTGTTGGCTTAGAAGGTGTTTGTTCTTTAACAAACTCAATTTTGAATATAGCTCCTGATTTAGAAGAATAATCAAAATCTCTAATATCAAGAGTAACCTTTACATCAGATGTCTCAGTCATATTAAAGGAAATATTTCCACCATTATATGCTGCATCGCAAAAACTGCCTACTTCAAATGATGCTCCCTTACCGAAATTATCTGACCAACTACCATCGAATGCAAATTTAACTTCGTAGTTTTCACCTGCCGGAACATTTTTATATGTTATCTCAAATAAGCCCTTTTCAATCTCTGTCATAACGTTGCTTGATGCTGCAGGATCCCAAGATGCCCCGTTAAGCCAAGCTCCCGAACCATTACCAACTGTTGCCACTTTAGAATAAGAAAACTCATTGGCAAACGAAACGTTAGAACCTTCTACCTTAATCTCCTTGGTATCAGCATTAAAGAGAACGGTTACTGTACAAGGTGATGTAACATTGAAAGTTACATTGTTACCTGTAGAATCACCATGCCAATCACTGCCATTAGCAACAACTTTGAGCATATATGCCTCTGCTGCAGGAACATTAGAATATACTTTCTTGTAGCATCCAAGACCACTGTCAAATGTCATTTTGTTTTTCTCGTCTGTGGGATTCCAATTGGTTCCGCAAAGGCCCTCGACACCTGCTACAACGTATGTATTTTCTGCAAATACATTAATTGCACTAAAGGAAACAACCAAAACAGCCACAAGCATAAATACAAAAAATTTGTTTAAAACTCTCATTTTTTTCACACTCCATAAATATTTTAAAATTAATTTACACTGTAATATTATCATATTTACATTAAAACATCAAACAAAAAATAATACTAAATGTAATAATTTATACATTCCGTTTTGCTGATAGTGTTTACCTTAACTTCTGCTTTGTTGCCGTTGTAAGGATTTCGTAGCCAGGACACAAGCGCAAATATCGCCATAGGCATTGTCATACCAAGGTAAGTAATCATTTCTCCATAATATGCAAAAGTAAACGAAATAATCCCGTACAACAAAAAGCATCCGTATACACATCTTCTATGACCTAATGATGTGCAAACGAATGCTTTTAACATTCTACTACTCGGTAGCAGTTTATACTGTATTAATTTTTCTTTTTATACCAAATAAAAGCGCAAAATACAATGCTTGTAATTTTAACCCCAATAACCAAGGTCAACGCCCTTTTTATAAACCAAATCACCAAGAGCTTTGTAACCCTTTTCATTTAAATGGCAATCGCCCACGTTGTTTTTGAAAAGAACTGAGCGAGGCATTCTGCCAGCATTTATATCAATTTCGTCCTCAGGAGTCTTATCAAAACCGTAGTCCTCAAAAACCTTCGTTGTGCAATATTCGTAAAGATTTACACATTTATCACCAAAAGCCTTTTCGAACTCTGCCGCTGCACTTGGGCGAAAATGAGGAATAATTGCAATAAATCTGTCAGTTGTTGCCTCTATTGCCTTATATCTTGAAATCAATACAGAAGTTTCTATACCTGCATCGTTTGCTCCCATCAAAACGACAATACAGTATGGTTTATCAAAATATTCTGAGTAATCGAACACACACTTACTGCCAACCTTAATAGTCTCAGCATTTGAAACATCAGTTCTGCCAATGTAATAACGGCCTTCTTCTTCTGTTTCACCGTATTCAAAGCGAAGCGTATAAGGCTTACCATCAATCACCGGCTTGGTTATAGGCAATTCTCGTCCCATCGTGCCGTAACGGAATTTCATTTCCTCGCCGTTAATGCCGCTAAAAAGCTTCCAATCGCAAAGGACTTCTTTAACACCCTTCTCAAAAACAATGTCTTTTGTTAATGTAAATTCAAGTGCGTTAGCTCTCGCGGAAATTGTATAACTTCCCTCACCGCCGACACCTGAATTAAGAACCGTAAATTTCTCATCATTGATATTTGCTTTTAACACAGAAGGGTAACAATCCTTTCTAGCCATCTCCATACCCTCAGTAATACTGTCACCAAAGCAAACTATAACTTGTTCCCTTTTTGAATCCATAGAATCATCCCTTTTCTCTGTTGCAGGTGCTTTTGTAGCATCTGTATTTTTATCTAAGTTGTTACCACAAGCAATAAAAAATGAAATACTCATGCAAATAACCATCATGAACATTAAAATTCTTTTCATATTCTCCTACCCTTTCCATTATGACTTTACATAAGTTTTTTTTAGTATATCACTGCAATTAATAAATTGCAATTTCTATTTAAATCAGATTGTATACCCCACTCGGCTGAAAGTAACCTCCACCGGTTTTACAGGTATTTCTCAAATCAAACCAAAATGTTTTGCTATTACATCACATACCTCTTCTCTTGTATCTACATCATTATCTTGGCGTACCACTGTGAAAAATCCACTGTTTGCGTATTCATCATAATGCACCTTACCATTTATTAATTCGAGTCCGCGCCTATAATTCTCCATAACCCTTTCCGAATCCTCGCAACTTTCAATTACCTTTAGCAAAAACTGCTTTTCGGGGTCGCTTCGGTCAAAAAAACGCTCTACACTCATAGAAAGAGGCGAAAGCATAACAGCAACATGATTGTAGTCGGATATTTCTTTTAGTGTATCAACGGAAATATTAGTATCAACAATTACTTTTCTGTTTTGCGATACTGAAATCAGCTCTGCCACCTCAAACTCGGCAGCTTCCTTTGCTGTGCTGTAAATCCAACGTTCATACTCTTCGGGAGTACGCTTAACAAACTCTTTCCAATCTGTTAAGTTATTTATAAAACAAATATCGGGTTGTGCATCAGGAGTTGCTACAATATCCGATACTGCAGAATGATAATTTTCTCCGCAAAAAACCATATCGTATCGGTCAGCAAGCATTTTTACTGTAGTTGACTTTCCTGCATAGGCTGTACCTGTAATGAAATATACGTTTTTTAGGTAATATTTTAGTATATTGTTCTCTATTTTCATACGTTTTTTCCTTACCGAATTCTTATATACCGGGCATATTATACAACTATCTTACATGTAAAACAAGAAGATTGATGTTATTAAAAGCAATATAAAAACAATTATTTCGATAACAGAAAAATATTGCAGAACTTTTCGATGCAATATTTTCTCATGATAGCTACATATTCGTCAAAAAACTCTTCATAGCTGTCCATTTTCGTTCAAACCAATTCTTGCGCTGAGTGAATTTATAGTATATAAAAAACCAACCGTATGCAGTAATAGCACAAAAAAAGATATACCAAATGTTTGCATTTTTATCCTCGGTTAAAATGATGTCGTATAAATTATCATACTGCTATTTCATACCTCAACATACAAATAAAAATCGTTGTTTTTCTCGTCTGTTTCATGGGTAAAAATAACACTCCAACTGAATGTATCATCAAACAAATAAATATCTTCGGGCAAATTTTTCCTAAAAGAATCAGACCACATTTCTGTTGAAAGCACACTGGTTTTAGGATATTTCCAGTAATTAGGAATAAAGATTCTTTCGCAGGAATGGATATCCCACATAATATAAATGTTTTTCTTCTCTTGTAAAATACGGGTGGCTTCTGTTTCGGAAATAACTTGCGGATTTTTAAGACAGTCCCACAAATACCCGGTATAGCATAATCCATCGCTAAACTCTGTTTTTCGTTCAATAAGTTCAACAAAGTAATCTTTTGTTGTGTTAACAAAGTTTTGTATATATTTCGCACGTAATTCGTCTGATTTTAGATTGTCTAATATATTCATACAAACACCTCTTGATTTAATTATCTATTATTCTCCACTTCATATTTTTTGCAATGACATAAGAACCTTTTTTCATTTCTTCGGCAGTTGTATATACATCATCCAACCATATAATCGAACCATTTTCATCAAATATAATACTTGAATCAGTAATACCCCACTGCCCGTCTTTAATCTGCCATTCCAAAAGGTTTTCAAATTCAATTTCAATAATACTATCCCAAATACTTGTAACCAAAACTTGAATAATTAACTTTGTTTTTTCGTGATTAAAATGATACCCATAATCTAATTTTGTAACACCACCATTGGTGTACTGAACGCTAATGATATATCCGTCGTGTAATGCATTTGTTTTATCAAGGAAGTTCTCTACATTCTCTTTTGTTTTTATTATGCTAAACATTCGCATCACCTCTTGATTTCATTATAGCATCTTCTCCGTCCTCCCGCAATCAACACCACCGGCTTAGCCGGTAGTCTGCCAACCGCACTACTTGGTGAGACGAGACAACGCGTCTAAAAAAACGAGCGGAGTGACACTTGCACAAAGCGAAAGTTATATTAGATTTTCGTTTTCATCAGTCCGTGCTTGTTACAATAGAAATACAACCATCCGCCGCCTCGTAAATTTAGTCGTGTTTCGGCGTTTCCCTCAGGATAAAACTTTACAAACTGCACTCTGTCATACGTTATGTGGGCAATGAAAGAAATATAATGTTCCTTTGTCATATTATGGTTAATAGTGATAAAATGCTCGTCTTCCACTATTTCAATGGTTATATTGTGTTCATTATCAGTTTCTTCAGCCTCAAGTGGCGGCAATATAATTCCGCAGCAACTTATAACCGCATCACCTACGGTTCGGATAATATTTCCGCACAAAGGACATACATAGAATTTCGAACGCAATATGTTTGAGGCTATATTTTTGTTAACAACTGCATTGCCTGTCATCAATTCCATAACCGAAACAGAAAGCACATTTGCAAGAGGCTCAATTAAGGCAATGTCAGGTAAACCTTTAGCTGTTTCCCATTTTGAAACCGCCTTGCTGCTTACACCCAATTTTTCAGCAAGTTCTGCTTGAGTGAAGCCTTTTTTCTCGCGAAGATTCTTTATTGTTTGTCCTGTTATGTAGGTATCCATCTCGGTCACTCCTTTATGAAATCATTATAACAACCACTTAGAGATGATGCAACCTACTGTGCGTTGATAAAAATTTTACCTTATAAACCTAATTAATTAGGTTCCTTGATTACAGCCTGTTATGCTATGCAAAAGAGAGAAATTAT
>JAFWZH010000317.1 GCA_017522515.1 Clostridia bacterium | reverse complement strand
GTTGCAAGGCATATTGAGAAGAATACGCCATTTGTTGGAGATGTAGCCTATAGCCAGCGTGAGTTTTCTTACGACAACAATCTGATGGAACTTGTACGGCACACCATTGAATTTATCAAAAGAAAACCTTACGGGAACAGACTTCTCATCAAGGTGAAAAATGAGGTCAAGATGGTAATAGACGCAACTTCAGGATATGAACCCTATGACAGGCAAAAAATCATTGAACAGAACAAGAAAAACCCTGTTCGCCACGCTTATTTCAGAGAGTACCTTGCCTTACAACGGCTCTGCCTCTTGATTCTTCGCCACCAGAAACATCAAATCGGTACAGGATCAAGGCAGATATACGGCATTCTGTTTGACGGTGCATGGTTGTGGGAAGAGTACATTAACTCGCTGATAGGGGACGTGTTCCATCATCCGATGAACAAGGGCGGAAAAGGTGCGCAACGGCTCTTTGAGGGGAATGTAGGCCTTATTTACCCTGATTTCATTAGTCGTAATAATGAAATGCGGATGATTGCGGATGCCAAGTATAAACCAATCGACAACATTGGAAATCGGGATTATCTACAGGTGCTTGCCTATATGTTTCGTTTTGATGCAAAAACCGGTTATTATCTCTATCCTGAAGCAGGAGTCTCCGACGATCTGAAATTGCGGATGAATCGAGGATCTACCTACGAAGAAAACGTTAGACCACGAGATGATATTAGCATCACCAAACATGGACTTAAAATCCCTGTAAACGCACCAGACTATACCAGTTTTGTTGCAAGGATGAAAGATTCTGAACGAGAGTTTATGCTTGTGTTTTCAACTGATTCTATTTATGAAACGTCAAATTGATTTGTGCTTAATTATTGCAGGAAGAAATCTTTTAACAAGATATCTTCCTGTTTTTTAATTCTATATCACGAGTAAAAAAATATGTGCTTCGCTAAATTGTCATATAGAAGATGTTATAGAATTTGTTGATTCTAATGATGAAACCACAGAGAAATAATAAGAGAGGCTTAATTAAAATAGCAAATAAAAAAGTTATTACAAATTCTGTTCCAATTATAGATACGATTATAAACAAAGATAGTATAACATACATGGCACCATTACCAGATAATTGTGTAGAACTTTATCATTGCAGATCCGCTGTACAATTTATCCAAAGGCGGAGATTGGAAATGGGATAATAGCGTAACACTAAACGGAATAGGTGGCAATTGGAACAAGGTGATGGAATCTTGGGATGATTTCACTCTTGAAACTTACTATCAATTTACATTCGCTTGGTTACAAGAAGCACAGAGAATAATTATTTATGCCTAAAATTAGCAGGCACCTTACAGGTGCTCGCTCTTATATTTGTCCTATAATGTCCAATCAAGTCCAAAAAAATCTTGTAAATTCGCATAAAAGCCTTGCAAAAAGAAAGGCGATTAGTTATAATAAACAATGAGGTGATATTCGTATGGCTGACGAAATATTTACAGTTATTCAAGCGGCACAATATTTGCAGGTTTGCGATAAAACTGTAAGGCGATTGATAAAGTCCAATAAACTGATTGCATCTAAAGTTGGAGATCGCTCTTGGCGTATTCGAAAGTCTGACATTGATGACTATCTAAAGACGCATACAAATGGTACGAAAGGAGTTGCTGTCAATGAGTGAAGAATTGATTCAAAGAAATTTGGTAAATGCTCCTGAAAAGATGGGCGATTGGAACTTTTATAACATTGGTGCAACTTCGTTAAAAGCACTTAAAGGAGCTAAAATAATCCCCGACCGTGATTATGATGAATATGAAAGCAAAAAGCCTGATGCGTTAATTGTAAAAAAGCCGTTAGTAATCGCAGCTATTGAATATAAAAAGCCTTCGGAGTTACGTACACAGAAGCAGATTGATAAAGCAATCGCTCAAGAATTAGGTACTGCTCAAGCGTTGCAAGCTAAGGTCTATATTGTGACCGACGGTAAAAAATCCTTCTGGATTAATCCATTAACCGGCAACGAAATATTACAGGAAGACGGAAGTAAAATTACTTTTAATTTTGATAAGCATAGCACGGATTGTATTACTTTGATTAATAAAATCAGGGCTTCTGTTAGTGCATCAAACGATCAATTAAAAGAGGCTGCGACAGTTGATCCCCTTCCTCTTGCTGAAAAAGTATGGCAAGATTTATGGGCCGTTTCTGGTGCAACGCCAGAAAATTGCCTTTACACGTTTGTTGAGATTTTTATTTTTAAATATTTAAGCGACCTTGGTGTTCTTAAAGGAATGTATTCCTTCTATGATTTGTTAGGAAGATATTCTGGGAATAACGAAAATGAGGTTCTTGAATACTATGCTTCAACAGTCCGTGTAAAAATCAAAGAACTCTTCCCAGGCAATCCCAAGGATAAAACTACTATAATCAATGGTACGATTTTTGTTTCAAAGGATGACAAAGCCGTTTCGGGATATGCGACAGTATTCCATAAAATATTAAAGCGCTTTAACGAATTTGGAACGCTTGAAAACATTGACTATGATTTCAAGAGTAAATTGTTTGAAACATTCTTAAAGGAGTCTATCAGCAAAAAGAACTGGGGACAGTATTTCACTCCTTTAAAGGTCGTACGTGCGATTGTCAATATGGTTGATATTCTACCAGGGATGGAAATCTGTGATCCTGCGTGTGGCGTTGGTAAGTTTTTGCTTGAACCCATTTTACACGACCTCCACAAATATTATAAAGTTGAAGACGGAGAGCTAAAACCGCAAATAATATTATATGGCTTTGATAAAGGTTTTGATAAAGACGAACAGAAAACCATAATCTTAGCAAAAGCAAATATGTTGATTTATATGTCAGGAATGATCCGTGAAAATCCTGATATGACACAAAAATTTGCTCAACTATTTAATGATACATTCCTTTTGCAAACGAATTCTATTTTGGGTACTCTTGCAAAGCCTATTGAAAATAAATATGATTTGATTCTGACCAACCCACCCTATGTTATGAGTGGTAGTAGCAATCTAAAAGAAGAGATTGCTAAGCAGGAAGAATTGAAAAAATATTTTGCCATAAGCGCAATGGGCATTGAAGGCCTATTTATGGAATGGATCGTTAGAGCTCTTAAACCCGGTGGCAAGGCGTTTATTGTTGTTCCTGATGGTATAATGAATCGTAGCAATGATAAAAAACTGCGAGATTTTATTCTCGAGCAATGTTATATTGATGCTGTAATTTCATTGCCACTTAACACATTCTTTACCACCAATAAGAAAACTTACATCCTTGCTCTTACCAAAAAGACTCCTGTTGTGATTAGTGGTACACCGACTCTCGAAAAGCAAACTACCCCTGTTTTCACGTATCTTTGTTCGGAAATCGGTGAAACTCGTGATGTCTACCGTTTTGACATTAATCAAAACGACCTTGAAGCGGCATCCGATCTCTTTAATATGTTCAAGGGAGCAAAAATTAAATTTCGCACTGACGATAAAAGGTGTAAAATTGCTAGTATTGACGAGTTCTATACAGGCAGTCATTGGTCTGTTGACAGGTGGTGGACACGAGAAGAAAAAATACAGCTTGGAGTTGAAGATAGCGTAGATTCAGTCACTCTTGAAGATTACATCAGTATGGTAGGAGATGCGGCTTCGGCCCTTCTGGAATTCGATGAACCTTTGAGGGAACTAGTAAAAAAAAAATCCGAAGTGAAAAATAGTGTAGAAGTATCGCTGAGCGATACTAACCTGTTTTCCTTATCCATTGGCAAACGCTTATTGAGAAAAGACTATATCACTCCCCAAGGTAATATCCCTGTGTTCAGTGCAAATGTATTTGAGCCTTTTGTATATTCAAAAGAATCAAATATGGCGGATTTGTCTACTCCTTATGTATTGTGGGGGATAGATGGAGATTTTTCTTTTAATGTGATGCCAAAAGGAACACCTTTTGCAACAACTGATCACTGCGGGGCAATACAAATTCTTCATCCAGATATTAATCCGTATTATATTGCTTATACATTAGAAGAAAACAAGCATAAGTACGGCTTTGATCGTGGACTGAGAGCTTCTTTAACCAATATGCGTAGAATTGTCGTTTCAATCCCAGTTGATTCTACTGGCAATTTTGATATTGCTGCCCAAGAAAGCATAGCTGATTCTTTGCTTGGAATGAAACAATTGAGAAATACAGTGGCTGAAAAGAGGCAAAATATTGAGAACGCCAGAATTGTGATTGAGGATGAAAATTATAATTTTAAGTATTATCCTCTTAATATGCTTTTTGATACTGTTAAGGGACTTGCAAAATACACCAAAAAATACGGCAATCTGCACTCTGGCAGTTACCCAGTATATTCTGCATCAAGTCAAAAGCCTCTCACTTATTTAGACACATTTGATTATGATGGTCGGTATATGACGTGGTCTACTAATGGCTTTGCTGGAACAATACTTATTTTGGATGGAAAGTTTTCTATTAATGGAGATAGAGGAATTTTGGTGCCTAAAGATGGTCGAACTGATTTGGATTTCGATTATATGAAATTCACATTAGAGCCTATTTTTAGAGAAATGGCTAAAGGGCGTAAAGGGGATAACGGAGAAGATGAATTCACAAAATTATATCCCTCTATGCTTTCAGATGTTATGATTCCCGTTCCAGTTGATGACATTGGAAATATTGATCTTTGTGCGCAGAAAGAGATTGCACAAAAATATTTAGCAATACAACAATGTCAGCAAGAGGTCGCATCGAAACTTGGAGGATTGATTTCGCAAAAGATCTCAATTTAGCAAATGTATTACACTTGCCGCCGCCTTTTTAAGGCGGCGGTTTTGTGTTTGCTTCTAAAAAGTGTTCGTGTTGCGACAAAAACCACTTGACAAACGAATGTTCTATCGTGTATACTGAAATACCCTCTTAGTGGGACTACAATTAAATAAATTACGTAAAATCACAAAGTTATTGAAGAAGCGACGACTAAAGGTCGGATAAAGTCTGCGGTATACTAAGCGAAAATATCGCCGCTTTCCTCGTAGCATTTCAGCATCGTTGGCGGAGGAACAAGCGAATAACGGTCTCGACTTTGAATCTCAAAGCCGGTTACATCTGAATGTGATTACCAATTTCCCTTTGACGGGAGAATTCTGCCCTTTTAAGGTCGGTACATACCATTTGGATGTGCCGGCTTTTTTTGTTGCCCAAAAGTCGGTTACAACTGAATGACCGTCTGAATGGGATATGACTTTGCGATGATATGAGCAAGGCGACGCTGCGGTGAGAGTCCGGGGCGTTATAGTGAAAGCTATAACTTTAGGTATATAAAAACGACATTCAGGAAGAACGGCAAAAGGAAGCACTATACCTGTCCACAGGTGTAGCGAGCATCGGATTTTGACACCAAAATCCAATCCACACCCTAAAGGGATGTGGACTATACTCAGGGGAAGTCCCCTGAATACCCCTAAAAGTAAGGAGATGATTTTATGAAAAACAAGGATT
>JAFWZH010000316.1 GCA_017522515.1 Clostridia bacterium | reverse complement strand
TTTCATTACGGTCGTTCGAATCCATGATGTATGTATTTTGCATCTATGAAACATGAGTAAAATTTTCGACCCTTAAACATCAAAAAAAGCCCTACATGTAGGGCTTTTTTCGCGTGGCATCTAAATTGACCACAAGTTTTGTCAATTATGGTCAATTTAGATGCGTTATTCAAAGTATTTATAAACCTATACTCTCTAAAGATTTCGACTTTTATAACTCAAACAAATTATTCTTGTTCTTATGAGCATCTGAGGAACATCTATCAACATATAATCTTTATTTGATCTTCTTAAGAATAGGATTGTTTTTTATCAAAATAAAAATGGCGAAGCGCTTATCGTAACACTCCGCCGAAAGCCTAACCGGTTTGAGCATAAAAATGCTTGGTTAGGTCTGCTTTACTATTTTATGCAGTTCTGCCGCGTTTATACACTTAGATGTAATTTCCAATCTGTTGGAAAATTCATTGCAGAAAGACTGATTACACCAATATTATTTTAAATCAGCTTATCCAAGTCATCCACGAACGTTGTCCACTTTTCGTTAGATGAGCGCAGATACTTCATTGCCAATAAGATTTGATACAAACCGTTATGTGCCGGCACTGGTGTAACCTTATCTGCATCCAAAATTTCCGGCGTCGTATGTATTGTGCGGTTGTAAATTCTAGAATTATGAGCACACATATTTCGCAACGCAGAAACACCTTGTATCCATGAAGTAAGCATTTTCTGTGATGGATTTACCAAATTTCCTTTTTTCGATTTATACTGGTAATTAGCTGCCAATATAGAATAGGAGCTTCCAATACCCGTTTTCAAATTCTTAATTATCTTCGATAATGTACCAAATGAAAGAACTTCAACAGCTGCCCATACAGGTATCTCTCCATCATGATTATCAAAATTATGCTTGATAAACACATCATTAGAACGAGCAATTTCTGACGCTATTGTAGACATATTCTTCCAATACAGCTTTTTCTCTTTAAAAATCGATGAATCTTGCAAAACAAGTGGCTCTCCGTGTATAAGTAACGATTCCACTAATCGCACTCGCAAAGCTATCTCAATCTTAGAAATCATTGAAAAAATCAAAGCAGATAATTCCTGATCAAATTGATACAAGTTTAAAACATCTTCAAACTTGGTTCCCGAAACATACTTCTTTACAGCATTATCATACAAGTGGAATGAGTATCCACGCAAACGATAAAATCCAACTGACTTTAACGCCTTTTCTACGTCCGCACGAGAAGTAATTACCATCCCTGCATCAATATATGATTGCACCTGCTGTGCTATTGTTAATATTTGTTTTGGATATTGATGCATAAAACACCCCACAAATGAAAAAGTCCCACCGGGTTGCGCGTGAAAAACCAGAGGCGTGGTGGGTTCTGTTAATATCATTATACAACTTTTATTACGGCTGTCAATATTCCTTTTCCTTTCATGTTGTAAAATTGTTTCAACACATTCAATAAGGGAGTTGAAAATATGAGAAAATACACTAAAGAAGAAAAGCAAGCGGTTATCGACCGTGTTATATCCGGTGAACCATCGGCACACATCCTCGCCGACACCGGTATACCAAAGAGTACATTTTACAGTTGGTTGCAAGCTTACCGTGAGAAACAGGAAGCAGACAATCAAAGGGCAGTCAACATCCGCAATTTTCATTTGCTTGAAAACAAGGTCGCACGCCTGGAAAGTATTGTTGAAATTCTCAAATCTGCAACCTGCACGCCGAAGTCACCATTAAAGCAGCGGTTATACGCCGCTGAACAGCTTTACGGAAAATACAACGTACATGTAATTTGCGATGCGTTTGACATTCCCCGAGGAACGTTTTATAACCACGTTCTCCGCAACAAGAAAGGCAACACATGGTATGCGAAACGTCGTGAAGAATTAAGGCTTCGCATACAAGAAATCTACGACGAAAGCAATCAGATCTTCGGTGCTGCTAAAATTGCGGCAGTTATGAAAAGTGAAGGATTCAAAGTCAGTAACGAAATAGATGCTGGGTTTTAAAATAAAAACACCATTGAGTTTGAACTTGAGGGTTCATATCTCAATGGTGTCTTCAATTTTTATGAATGTATCCCCTGCTATTTCATGTCTAAAATATATTCGTCCATATCTGGAAAATCCACTTCTTTTCCAGTGATAATAATTCTATTTACCGACGGATGTTCGTACAGTGTTTTGAGTACAGTTAAATCAACATCTTCAAAACG
>JAFWZH010000315.1 GCA_017522515.1 Clostridia bacterium | reverse complement strand
GTACTATTATTTGTTGCTACTAATCCAGCTTTAACCATAACGCTTCCATTAGGCACACTGCATACTGATACAAACGAAAGCTTTCCTGTATCAGCATTTGGCGTTACGTTTTCAATAATAGCTGTTCCAACTTTTCTGACTGTTGTTGTATTGGTTACATATACAGCAGTAAGTGTTACATTATATGACGGCATTCGGAATGTATAATTTGAATTTGTTGATACCTTTACTCCATTTCTCTCCCAGTGAGAAAATTTGTTGCCGTTCATATATGAATAAGCTTTAGCTACAACAAGTTCAGAAACCTGTACAGTATCACTTCTGTTGCCATTTGAAAGCTTACCACCTGTAACACTTACATTGAATTCCAGATTTTTCTTTTTATAGATTACACTTACCTTTACCGGATCTGTAGGTTTTTCAGATACTGCAGATACAACTGCTGTTTTCAAAGCTGCAGAGGATGTATAGGATATTCCATTTACCGACCAACCTTCAAAAACATATCCATCCATATAAGGCGACTTAGGCACATTAAAGTCATCAACCTCAAATGTTTCTGCATATACAGTCGTATCTTCCTTAATTCCATTAATATCGATAAATTGAATTACTACCGCTGTTTTTGCAAGCATAGGAATATCCTGTATATCCTTAACCTGTGATACAAAATGAGAATTGACAAAAGTTGCTGTATAAGTTGTCCAGCCCATATCTTCATATGTAGCAGGTGTTTTTATCGAGGCTACAGCTATCACTTTTTCTTCAATTTCATCTGAACAACCATTATTCATACAATAAGCAAATGCTTTACAGGACTCACTTTCATTTTCCCACTCATAAACAGGCTCACTGTAATTATGTCCGCTTGCAGATATATTAGCAACTGTCTTTTGCTGCTTAACAAAGGCAGTATTACTGAAAGTTGCAGAATACGTTGTTTCACCTTTTTCAGTACATGTTGCGTCTTTCGTAATTCTAGATGTTGCATTCACAGTTTCTGTTTCAATATGACTTGCATTATGCTTACAGATTCGTTTAGCTGTTACTGCTGAATTATTTGAATTCCATGTATACGATACATTATTCCAGCTATGTCCTTTTTTACTTATAACAATATCAGAAGCTGTTATTTCATCATAACCATTATCAGTAAGAATATAGTATCTTCCATCTGAATCAGTATAATACGCTATATTTCCGTTTTCAGTACATGTTGCAACCTTTGCAGGCACAAATGTATAATTTGCATACGGTACTGTTGCAAGAGTCAGATATTTAGCTTTGTGAGTTTCCAATGTTGGCTCACCGTATGAATAGTAATATGATTTAGGATTAATTGTATATATAGAATTACCTTGCTGAAACTGCATACCCTCGAAATAAAATTCATATGTTGTATCATAAGTTCCGGATACAGGCACGCCAAGTAAAAAAGTATCTTTATACTTCTGCGGAATATTAACATCCTCATCAGAGTCTGTATCATAAGCTGTAACATCTACAAGATAACTTTGATTGTCATCCATATTTACAACGTTCCACATATGACGTCCGGTTGTATAACCGCTTGCAATTATGCAACTTGTATTTGGAAGCAAATCGCCTGATAAGTCGCAAAGATATTTGAAAGACTTTGCATATCCCTCACATACAACATTTGTATTTGGATCACCATCAAATACATATATAAGTTGCCACGGATCTCCGTATGGATAGTTTTCATCAGCTGCTGCTTCTTTATTATATGTTGTTAAATCGCTTATTGTATCGCAATAAGCTTTCAAAAGTTCTTTTCCGCTTTTATCACTATTATCAGATACTATTTTTTGGGCATTTGCAATTGCATTTCTGACTGCTGAAAGTCTGTCGTTTGGAAGTATTGTAGTTTTTATGGCATTATTTTCAGAATAGTTTACTGATACATAAAGCTTTAAAATAACGCCCTTTGTTATTTGCAGACAATACTCACCATTTATTGTATAACAGGTTAACCCTCCACCACAAGCAGCGTTATATGAAGTTTTATCACACCAATATAGATCATATGGACAATCAACTAACAGAGCATTAATAACCTTATCATAATCAAATAGGATTAATGAACGAGCAGCCTCAAGAGCATAGTTATTATATCCGTTGCTATCATAGATATAATCAACTCCAAGGTCTGATGCTGTATAGTAAGTTTCCGTTGAAAGTCCAAATTTTTCAAGGGGAATTTCAATTTCAGTTGATGTACGTTCACCCGCAGCAATTTTCTGAATCTCACTTTTTAAATAATTGTAAGCTATAGCGTCTTTACCTGTGAGTTTATCGCCTGCTAATATACCTGATTCATAACAAACATCATTTCCGCTAAGCGTTTTGTCAGGCTGCGGTGTAACACCGGATTCACGAAGCATATAGCCATACAACAGTTCATCATCGCTATATGTTTTGGTGGAACGGATTTCACTTTCACAACCGGATTCCAAAGCAACTGTAGAATCCCCCAACTTATCGGAACATTCATTTTCAGCATTTGCCGTAAGTGACATTCCTAAACAAGCTATTGATACAGATACAACGGCAGCCGCTTTTGAAACATTTTTTTTTAGTTTCCTCATAGACTTTTTTCTTCCTTTCATTAAATTTTCGTCCTCATATATAAAAATCACTTCGTGATTTTTCTCTCATGCTGATACTGAAAACCTGTTTCAGCACCTGAATCAAAGAAAAATCTCTGATTTCTACATCTCCTCCTGTAAGAAAATGTAAAAACACATTAAGCTTACAAGAGGAGATCGAAATCATTATGTCACTTTTTCATAATCGATTTTATAAAAATCTATTAATCTTCGCTTCCGTCTTCTACAAAGCCCATTGAACACTCTGGAGTATGTTCACTATTCAAACCGCCGCATTCCGAACAAACATCTTCATATCCGGGCTCTAATTCATTATAAGTATAACCTACCTCAATATCTCCAATTGATGAACCGTCAGTTGTTTCAATAAAGATGTAATAACAATCAGCCATTGGAGCATAATTGAATGAGAATTCTATACCTGTCTGTTCATTTTCTCTGTTATCATCAGACTCTAATGATAACGCTGTCCACATATTTATCTCAGAATTTGTCAGCATATAGAAATCCATAGGAATTGAATTCACACAATTCACCTGTATTATTGCACTTGAACTGTCGGTATTAAAACTGCTACTTGTACTTTTATCGCCATAAGAATCAACAGTTCCAAGTATTTCAGTTTCGTTCATTTCCTCTGTTTTAGTTACTGTAACAGCATACTCGCATTCCATAGTAGAATAGTAATTACGTGGCTTAAGATATACAGTCTGGCCTTCTTCAAGTTCATATTCAATTCTGAATTGTTTATAAGATTCACTGCCATCGTCATCATATGCTAACTGATTTGTCAAAGCATCATCACTATATAATTCACCATACATATTAGCTAAATCACCAAACCTATTAACAGCATTTTCAGATGTAAATACATATGTACCCGCTGTTTCAGCAGTGAATTTAAATCGATCGAACGATTTGATACTATAGTAACTTCCCTCAACAGGTGTATTAACCTTCATTTCTACAAATTCAAATACAGGACGATAGTTCTGACTGTTATTAGTCTTTGAAACCATAATATTGTACTCGATTTTACGACCGCTAACTTGTCCTGTCTGAAGATAAACTGTTTCACCTGCAGTCAGTCTATAAGTAATACAGAAATTGTGATCGTATCCGCTATTATCATCATCATCTACAATATAATCACCATTAGGCATACTGGAAAGAATTCCATACGTATCACGTTTAGATTCAGACCAGAAATAATATGTACCATAGACAGGTGCAGTAAACTTAAATACTGTCTGCTTTCCGTTAACTGTGCTTACTTCTGTAAGCGTGTCAAGCGTCAGTTCTTCAAGCAAATATGTCTGGTTACTTGTAATACTCCAATTATAAGACATTGCACCGTTCTCATTGTTTTCGGAACAGTTTCCTGTTACTTTAACATAAAGCTTTTCACCTTTAACCATAGTATGATTAAATCCATAGCCATCATACATATAATAGGCTGATAAGTCTTCATCATATACCAAATCGTCACCTGTATAGATTTCAAAATTTAATGGCATAAAGTTATCCGTATATGAATCAAAACCAAAACTTATACAGTAATTACCGTTTTCAGGAGCTGTAAATTCATACCAATCAGCTTCATACGCACCGATTTCAGCTGTATTTTCTGCTTCTTCGCTAAGCTGAGTTATCGTTTTTTCATACTGTTTAATCTCAAAATTAGTAACCTGAGCTGAACTGCCATAATTTACAACTTTCACATAAATTACAGTTGGCTCTTCGATATACAGTTTTGCACTTTCATCTCCCCAATGAAGTTCATATGGAGTATACATGTCAGCACCAAGAACAGTATATGAGAGATAGTCACTATATTCTCTTGAAAACTCAAAAATATCTAATGCAGGATTATCGCTATTTTTACCAATTTCAAACTTGTAATATACTGTCTGACCAGAACGGATAATTCCTGTGTCATAAACAGTATTAACATCAGCAACAATTATATCATCAGTTGCCTTAGTTATTTCAAAGGTAAGACTACTTGTTCCTTTCATTGAATCTGGAGTAAATCTAATAGTATAGTTTTCATTTTCTTTCAGGTTAAATGTTTTGTATACAGCACCATATGAAGACTCATTTTTTACAACATTATTTTCAGAATCTGTAATAATCCAATTAAATTCATTTATTGAAAATGCAGTAAGTTCATATTCGCCTGAGGAATCTGGAGTGAATGTATATTCTGTGTAATCATAACGATCAAGCACAACATCCTTCTGTTCTTCTAAAGCATATTCAATTGATATATAAGGTGTGGCAGTCATAGTAAAGTTATATGCAGAATGTTCATCATTACCTTCATAAGGTCTTACATATATTTCTTCACCAGGCTGTACGTATATCTCCTCATATTCGATTGAACTTCCCCAGTACATACATGGATGATTATAGCAGCCAGAATAATAAAGTGTATAGAATAAATCATCGTAGCTTATTTCATCACTATCCGCAATGTCAAATGTTAACATTTCACAAACATCTGACTCATTAACGTACTTATACCAATTTGTATTATAAGTATCATTTTCACCTTCATAAGAAGTTTTTGATTCAATATCTGTTACTTCACCAGAAACATTAATTGTTGTAAATGTAAACTCACCATTTTCAGTATATGCGATAGCAGTATATACACCTGGAAGGAAGCAAGTTACATTACAATAATTGTCATAATAATCATCATATACTAATGCCCTATCATCATCGGAAATTACATATGATGCATCCTTATTTGTGTAAAGTCGAAAAATTTTACCAGGAATCACATTGTATTCTATTTCATCAAATGCAAGTTCCTCATATTTTTCAACAACATGAATCTTATAGAAGCACTTATG
>JAFWZH010000314.1 GCA_017522515.1 Clostridia bacterium | reverse complement strand
TTCAGAAGATGGAAAGGAAATAACATTTAATGCCGGTGTAGCATCGTCAATGGGATTTATCAGAGGATATAAGGATGAAGGTGGGGGAGTTAAACCGCACTACTTGAAGTTCTATTCCGCATTTGGCGGATTAAATGGTTCATGGGGAGCAAAGAATGAATTTGTTTTGCCACTTGATGCAGATGATACCGAGATATATTTTTATCGTGGAAATGGCGGATACGAACTTGTATTGCAAAAAAATGAAGAATCAGGTCTTTGGGAAAGGCCATAGCAGAATAGGAGGGAATCTCTGATGAAAATATTCAAAAGAATATTACCAATTGTTATTATAGTTGTGGTTGTTGGAATGGTTTATTCGTTTTTCCACATAAGCGGTTGGGAAATCAAAAATATAAATAAACTTTCTGATGCAGGATATGTTACTGTCGTTGTGAGAAATGAATCTAACGATGAAAAAAGGGAATACACATTAAATGCAGAACAGACAAAACTTCTGCAAAATCTCCTTAAAGAAAATTCTTATACAAGAAGACTTACCTCTACCATTATCGGAGTACTCCCAGAGAAGGAATATACAATATTAGCAGATTGGAACGACAATGGAAAAACTAATTTATACATAAAAATACTTGGCAATGAGTACATAAGTTTTTTTGACTACTTAGGAACAAATTATCATAAAATTAAAAATTCTGATTTTGAAAAAGAGCTTATATCAATTCTTGAAGCTAAATAAGGAGGAATGACAAATGAGAAAATATATTAAAGAAATCATTGTTTTGGCTCTGCAACTCTTCATGTTTTATATATTTCCGCTTTTCGCAGGACCAACAGATGTAATCGGAATGGTAGTTCTTATTATTGCATCGACGGCACTTTTATCATTGATTTTAGGAATCATTTCGAAACAAGGAATAAAGTTCGCATACCCTTTAGCGGTTTCAATACTGTTCATTCCATCCGTTTTTATATATTACAATGAAACTGCATTAGTACATGCATTATGGTATCTTGTAGTTTCGGGTATCGGATTAGGAATTGGTTCTCTTATACGATTGTTGTTCTGCAGAAAATAATTGTAGACATAGTAGAAAAGAGTTGATAGTACATTGAATAAAAAGAAACTTTTAAAAATAGGTTTCGTTGTGCTTATATGCCTTGCAATTATAGGTATTATAACAGTGATTGGCATAAACAATCACGTAAAGAATGTAGGCGGACGCAACATAATCACACCGGAAGAAGCAACAAAAATAGATGATATTGATTGTATTGTGGTTCTTGGTTGTCAGGTTAAAGATGATGGTAAACCAAGCGATATGCTTGCAGACAGACTCAGAAGAGGAATCGAATTATATAATCAAGGTGTTGCTCCAAAGATCATCATGAGTGGTGATCACGGACAAAAGGAATATGATGAAGTAAATACTATGAAACAGGTTGCTGTTGATGCAGGTATTCCGTCAAATGATATATTTATGGATCATGCGGGTTTTTCTACATACGAATCACTGTATCGTGCAAAGGAAATATTTGAGGCGGACAAGATTATCGTAGTAACTCAGAAATATCATTTATACAGAACAATGTATATTGCTGAAAAGCTTGGAATCGAAGCATACGGTGTTAATGCCGATTATCATACATATTGGGGACAGTCAAATCGTGATGCAAGAGAAATACTTGCAAGATGTAAAGATTTTATAAAAACAATATTCAAACCGGAACCGAAATACCTGGGAGATGCTATCCCTGTAAGTGGTGACGGAGACATAACAAACGATTAAGGAGGAATAGCAGATGAAAAATAAATTGATTACTATATTCGCAGTTATTGGTGCTGTCGCAGCAATAGCGGGCGGAGTGGCATACGTTCTTAAAGTGAAAAAAGAGATTAGCGGAATAGTTGAGAATGATTAGGAGGTGGTTTCAATGAAGAAAATCATTGCAATAATATTGACGATAGTAACATTGATAGTTGTATCAGCAGTTGTATATGCAAAAGATTTGGAATTCCATGACGGCGTTTACAGAGGCGAAGATTGGGCGTTAGATTTTGGAAAACCAAAGAATAACAACATAATAATTCTTCCACAGGACAGACCGGAATCAAAGGTACACGGAAACGGTTATGTAGGTCGTGTTGAAATTCCTGAAAAAGAATATGAAATAATCCTGCTCGACAAATAGGAGGTACACACAATGAAAAAAATATTATCCATTATCTTATCAATCACAATGCTGT
>JAFWZH010000313.1 GCA_017522515.1 Clostridia bacterium | reverse complement strand
GGATACGCCAAGCTTCTCTGCTAATTGTTCCTGTGTTAGATTTTTCTGTTTTCTCTTTAATGCTATAAATTTTCCTGTAACTAATTGATTCATATGTATTCCTCCATTCATTTGATGATATAAAGGTACTTCTTTTATCATAAAATAACATCCCTTGTAAGTAGAATATAGGTGGAATCTCTGTAAAATAGCCAAATATACCATAGTAAACTCAACAGAAACTTCGAATCTTTGCGTGTATCCAGACTCAACAGAAGCCTGAAAGTTTCATGTGTTCGAAATTGGAATTTGTCGCTTTGATAATACGAAAGTTTTGTTCCAAATATATTTACTCTACATCACTATTCTTAATGTTTAAAAGCGTCAATGCACACGCCGTACCAACGCCTAACATTACCCATTGTATAGCACCAGTACAAAATTCATGGAATGCACCACCTGTAAAAATACTAATGGAATATATTATCCCAAACCCAAGAGCAATAACTGCAGTTGTTACAAGTACTCTTCCTCTTACTTTTGCTACATTTGCATCTTTTTCAATTTTCTCTTTCATCCTTTTGTCTCCTTTCAACAACTCATCAATGCTGATTTGATAAAGGTTACTCAAATTCATAATGCTAACAATATCAGGCAAAGATTTACCATTTTCCCAATTTGATATGGTTTGTCTTGATACCATAATTTTCTCGGCAACTTGTTCTTGTGTTAATCCTGCTTGTATTCTAGCATCTTTTAATTTCATTTCAATCTTCATATATGCACCTCTATCTGAAAGGACTATAACTGATTTTTACTAATTCATCTATCAAAAGGCTTTGACATACCTTTGAAAACTCTGTCAAAAACCTTTTACATGCCGTCAAATTCAAATTCATGTGTGCTTTCAATCTCTCCACAAGACTGAAAGTTTACAACCTTTTTATTGTATGTTTATAAACCGATATGCGCCAAGAACACTCCTATAGCATACCCTAATTTATAAATTACAAGTAGTGTTAAACTAACAACAAGTACTCTCCTAATAAAAATCTCATTTCTTGTTCCTGCATTTATCCAAGCCTTGATGTCACTTATGATATTACTAATTTTACTCATTTGAGTTACCTCCTATATTGAATTTATACCTAGAAAGTAACATTGTTAATTATAAAACACCATAAAATCAAGGTTGCACTTGTGTAAACTTACAGTTGCACTTACATTTTCAGGTCATTTTGTATATGTCCGATGAATTGTCCTATCGCATATCCAGCTCCATAAAGGAAAGTAACAACAATAGCAACACTCACGCATATCAATAAAATATATAATATCATAATTAGTTTTCGTTGCTTATCTGATAGATTCGAAATAAAGTTATTCCAAACTCTTAACATGTTTTGAGCTTTGTAGCCTACCGTTAAATCATTATTGCTTTCATCACTATCGGCACCTCGCATTAAATAGTCCAAAGAAACATCAAAATATTCACTCATAAATAGTAGTCTTGTCATTTCTGGGTATGCCTTATCATTTTCCCATTTTGAAATTGATTGTCGGGACACATCTAACAATTCTGCCAACTCTTCTTGTGAAATATTTTTATTCTTACGTAATTCATATAAACGTTCACCAAATGTCATTATTATCTCACCACCAAATTCAAATTCGTCTCTCAGTTAAACACACCTGCTTACTGAAATTTTCCGCTATATCTGTACAAACACAAACAATTTTACTATACCAATTTATTTGTCACTTTAAAATAAAAGCAATTGTGTTTATCATCATTGCGGCAAAAAATATACTACCTGTAACAAAAT
>JAFWZH010000036.1 GCA_017522515.1 Clostridia bacterium | reverse complement strand
GAATCTTTTTGCATGATAACATGGAATCTCTTTTTAGATAAATTACAAAATACCACCATCTCCGTCGTTATTGTTTAAAACTTTTTTAAACTTCATGGATTTCCCTTTATTGAAGATCCAACTTACACCCAATACAATCATGTTTTTGTTGTCTTCTATTCGAGAAGACCAATATTCTTTCATCAAAAGATTAGAATGTGTCTCACGTGAATATGATGAAGCATTGAACATAAACATGCACGAAGCCTGAAAGCGCCAATTTTTCAGATTGTAGAAAATATCAAAACCCGAATTATTTTCATCTTTTGTTAAGTACAAAGGTGAAAAATGTTTATCTGGAATTCGATAGTATGCATTAAAACCGTATGTTTCATTACGATATTGTAGATTGAAAAAAACACCGTTATAATCATGGGTAATTTTCTGTGCATAGTTACTCTGATATACGGAATGAAGATAATTATAATTTATATTAAGAGCAAGTGACCTGCTTTTTAATGGATACCATGTAACGCTTGCATTGATTCCCAATTCGTCATAAGTTTTTGCATTTTCCCATTTTAAAGCTATGACTGGAGTCCCATTGAAAAGGTCTTCGCTATAATATTGCGCTATTTCGCCATTTGTCCGTATGAAAAACGGATTAAAGTTGCATTGGAAATGTTTGCCGTTATACGAATAATTAAGTCTTGTTGAATAGATATGGCTCGGTTCTATGTTAGGATTCCCGTATGAAATAACATTGTCCATTAATAAATTAGCAACCTTAGTCATGGTTGAAATATTAGGACTTTTAGGATAGGAACGAAAACGCAAAGATAAGTTGCTCTTGTTGTTGATTCTATATCGGAAAACAAATGAGGGAGAGAAATAAAACTTGTCATAATCCATTTCGTTATTTTCCGTATGGATGTGATGTCCACTCAATCCTATTGAATAATAGAACTTGTTAATGGCTTGCCCGTACTGTATGTAGGCTTCTTGGTTAGAGCCTTTTATATTATATTTATATGGTTCTCCTCCGTTCAATACATTCTTGATTTCTGCTTCCGACCTATTGATGTTGTTCTTTATACCTATGTCCAAAGTATTTTCTTTGCAGAATTTTTGCTCGTAATCTATTTCAGTGATTAGGGAACTTTTGTCTGTTTTTGCATTTAGAAAGTTGTCCAAAGCAAAATTGTCAGAATAAGTATTTTCATATTGTGTTTCGGAATTATTCTGTTTGGTGCGATAGATTGTTCCTACCATATCTGCATAAATACGTTTATTCTCCGATATGAAGATTTCAGAATAAGCTCCTAACGTTGGTTTAAAAATTTGGGAATGATTGTCTATTTCTCCTTTGCGTAAACTTATGTCACTATTGACATCAACTCTATTTTCGGACTCAAAGTTGTTGTTGTCTGTACGATAAAATGGAGTGAACTTTATTTGGAATATGAATTTATCGGGGGAATTGTGTGTATATCCCATATTAATATTATGGGTTGTATAGTCAAATCCTCCTATATTCTTTTGTTTGTAGCAGAATGTGTTGTCGGATAGCGAAAAGTCATAGTTCTCTATCTGTATGTTATCATTATAATTTCGCCAATTGATGTTATAATTTAATGCCAATTGGTTTTTACCCCATACATAAGACATGTGTAGATTGTCATTGGCGAATCCGGTTAAAATCGCATGGGATAATTCAATGCCGCCATTATACCCGGTATCCAATCGTTTGGTTATTACATTGGCTACTCGACCGTTAAAGGAATAACGAAGGGGAGGAATGTCGTAATATTCAATTCTGACAATCTTTTCTGGCGGAATGTTTCTTAATTCATTACTTTCTGCTACGATTCCGTTTATAAGTAATGTTAATGACGCTCCCGAACGATCTTTAAGATTCTTTTCCAAGGGATCTAAATATAATTGAGGTATTTGTGATGCCAGGTCAAGTGCATTTTGAGATGACTTTACCTGTTGTTGAGTGAAAGTTTCTATACGTTTGTTGCTTTCTTGATAGGACAATTGTCCCTCTATTGTTATTTCCGCTAATTCATTGACGTTTTCTAATAGATAGAAATCCTTGACAATATTATTATTGATGCAAACTGTGTCTGTTTGCTGAATATATCCCATATTAGAAACTTTTATTCTATAGTTGCCGGCAGATAAGTTTGAAAGTATATAGTTTCCCATATTATCGGAAATGCTTCCTTTGATAAGTGTGGTTGTATCGTTGGCATTATATAATAAAATGGTAGCAGAACCCAATTCCGTTTTTTCTGTTGAGGAATATACTTTTCCGGATATTTTAAAGTTCTGGGCATAAAGCATAAAGGGACAATAAAATATAATGCCCCATATTAAAATGTTTTTAAACCAAAAGGATGTTTTCAT
>JAFWZH010000312.1 GCA_017522515.1 Clostridia bacterium | reverse complement strand
GTATAATAATAACGGATCAATGCCTATTTGCGAAGCCGCTATGAAAATCGAGATTAAAGACTGATTGCGGTTGACTGGGTTTTATGCTGATGTTATAATTTACATTCAGCACAAATGATGTTGACAGGAGGCTTTTTTATGGCTTTAAGGCTTGAAAATATAAAATGGGATTTATCCGATGATAATGGTGTCAATAAAGAAATCATTAAGAATATTTCTTTGAAATTCGGCGATGGTAAATTAGTTGTGGTTACCGGTCCTAACGGCGGCGGTAAAACAACTTTAGCCAAATTAATTGCCGGTGTTGTTACACCTTCTTCAGGTAAAATTATTTTAGAAAAAGATGGCAAAGATATTGATATTACCGATATTAATGTCACGGACAGAGCAAGAAGCGGCATTGCGTACGCTTTTCAACAGCCTGTTCGGTTTAAAGGTCTTACCGTTCGCAATCTTTTAGAAACTGCCGCCGGCAGAAAAATGGAAAAAAGTGAGCTTTGCAAACTTCTTGGCAAGGTTGGTCTTTGTGCTGAGGAATACCTTAACAGAGAAATGAATACTTCCCTTTCCGGAGGCGAAAGTAAACGTATAGAAATTGCCACCGTACTTGCAAGAGAGGCAGATATTTCCGTATACGATGAACCGGAGGCAGGCATTGACTTGTGGAGTTTTACAAAGTTGGTAGAAGCTTTTGAGGAAATCAGAGAAGCAAGAAAGGGTACTTTAATAATAATTTCTCACCAAGAGAGGATTATTTCAATTGCTGATGAAATTGTAGTTATTGCCAACGGACAGATTCGTGCTTTTGGCCCTAGAGAAGAGATTCTTCCAACTTTACTTTCTGATGAGAAAACAGGAATATGTCCCATTAATGCAAAGGGGGTTGAGTATTGATGAATTTCATTACAGGTGATTTAATTAAAAGTGTTTCCGATTTTAGTGATTTAAGCGATATACAAGACAGTGCATACAATATTCGTGAAGATGGTCAGTGCGCTGCCCGCCAATCTACTGAGAATATTAAGATAGAAAATAAAACCGATGCTCCGGGAATAGTTATTACTGTTAAGCCCGGTACCAAGGGAGAGAAAGTTTATATTCCTGCCTGCGTTACGCATGGTTCCTTTGATGACCTTGTATATAACGATTTTATTATTGGCGAGGATGCTGACGTTACTGTAATTGCAGGTTGCGGTGTTCACACTGCTGACGATGGTGCCGCGGGACACAATGGCATTCATCGTTTTACTCTTGAAAAGAACGCAAAAGTTCTTTATGTAGAAAAACATTTGGGTACCGGCAAAGGCAAAGGCATCAGAAAAATTGATCCTGTAACGGACATAATTTTAAAAGAGGGTGCTTCTCTTACTATGGATACAATTCAGTTGGGTGGCGTGGATATTTCTACGAGAAAAACTTATGCCGTTCTTGAAGAAGAAGCTAAACTTATCGTTCGTGAAAGAATTATGACTGATGGTGTGGAGAAAGCCCGTACTGATTTTGATGTAATTCTTAAAGGCGAAGGTTCAGGTGCAGATCTTGTTTCTCGTTCTGTAGCAAGAGGAAATTCACATCAAGAGTTTAACTCAAAGATTGTCGGACGAGTTCGCTGTACAGGGCATTCAGAGTGTGATGCAATATTGGCGGAAAACGGTACGGTTACAGCTTCTCCTTCATTAGAGGCCAGCCACATAGATGCTGAGTTAATTCACGAAGCAGCAATAGGCAAAATTGCAGGAGAACAAATATTAAAGCTCCGTACTTTAGGTCTTACCGAAGAAGAAGCCGAGCAAAAAATAATCGACGGCTTTCTGCAATAATCTATCTTAAATTTTATAATGTCACAAAAAAACAAAAGTAACGCTATAGAAACTATAATAACGAAAGCCCTGCTTCAGCTGGGCTTTTCGCCTGCTAACAACGGATTTTATTATCTAAGAGATGCTGTAAAGCTTGCTTACTTTGACAGCGAAGCTATTACTCTTATAACTAAACTGATTTATGCTCCTATAGCAAAAGAATATAATACTTCCGGAGATAATATAGAAAAATCCATACGTAAGGCTTCAGAATCAGTATGGGCAAAAAACAGCAACCAATCGATTGCTGTTTTGAATAACATTTATTATTTCCCTGAGCAGCGTCCCGAAAATAAAGAATTAATTTCTTTAATTTGCGGATTTATTAAACAAGCCGTCAATATTTTCGATGCTGACATTAGCAAAGGCATTTAAATTTGAGCCTGCCCTACGCTCCTTAGAGGCATAATGTGCCGCACAGGCAATCATGGCTCCATTATCAGTACATAAAATCGGCGAAGGTCTGTAAAATTCTATTCCGGCCTTTAATGCCGCCTCCTCTGCAGCTTTACGCAAAGCAGAGTTTGCAGCAACGCCACCTGCTAAACATATCTTTTTATAACATGTCTTATCTGCTGCTTTCATCAAATTTTCAACTAAAATATCTACAACTGCTCTCTGGAAAGACGCACAGACATCAGCCGAAATTATCTCCTCCCCTCTTGCTTTTGTATTGTTTAGATAATTCAAAACTGACGTTTTTACACCGCTAAAACTAAAATCAAGACTATCATTAAAGTGAACTTTCGGGAATTGTATTGCATGCGGGTTTCCTTCTTTTGCCATCCTGTCAATCACCGGGCCTCCGGGATATCCCAACTCCAAAGCACGTGAAATTTTATCAAAAGCTTCTCCTGCCGCATCGTCACGAGTTCTACCCATTATACGAAAATCACCATAACTACGGCAATCCACTATATGACTATGACCACCTGAAGCCACAAGGCAAACAAACGGAGGTTTCAACTCAGGATATTCAATAAAATTTGCAGATATATGTCCTTCAATATGATGAACGGGAATCAGTGGTTTATTTAATGCAAAGGCAATTGTTTTTGCCGCAGACAAGCCTACAAGCAAAGCACCTATCAGACCGGGGCCAAAAGTCACACCAATTTGGTCAATCTCCGAAAGAGAGACATTTGCTTCTTTAAGGGCGGCATCAATAACGCCGATAATAGCCTCAACATGTTTCCTTGAAGCTATTTCAGGAACCACCCCGCCAAAAGCTTTATGAATCTCTATTTGTGATGAAATAATATTGGATAAAACAATTCTTCCATCTGCCACAATTGCAACAGAAGTTTCATCACAGCTGGATTCAATTCCTAATGTTAAAATATGTCCTTTATTATCCATAACGGCAAAAGCCTCTTTCACATTAATTTAAAAAAACTACTCACATCAAAAAAACTGTAAAGAATTTCTTAAAAAACAGTTGATCAATCAAAATAAGTACACCCAATATGCCTACGTATACAGCGAATAAGTTAAGGCTTCTTTTCTTAAAGAAATTAAGCATAAATTTAACTGCGAAGTATCCTGAAATACCTGCCGCTAACATACCTGCAATAACAGGAGCCCATTCTACAGCAGTTGGTTCTGTAATTATATCCTTTACTCCCAAAACAGCCGAACCCATTATAACCGGAATCGACATCAAAAAAGCAAATCTCATAGAAGATTCCTTTTCTACTCCCATAATAAGGCCTGCGCTTGTGGTGCTACCCGAGCGTGAAATACCCGGCATTACTGCAACGCCTTGCATTAAACCTATCACAGCAGCATCCTTGTATGACATAAGGTCAATATTTTTTGCTTTTTGTTTTGCCTTTTGTGAAAAAAACAGTAAAAACGCTGTAAAAATAAAAGCCAAGCCCAGGAAACCTCCGCTTTGAGAAATACTCTCAATATAATCATCAAAAAAAACACCAACTAAAGCCGCCGGTATTGTAGCTACAATTAAAAGTCCCGTTGTTTTTTGTATTGGTTTTTTAAGCAAAGCAAGAATATCAGGCCAAAAAACAATAAAAACTGCGATAAGCGTTGCAAAATGCAACGCTATATCATATGTCAGACCAAATTGCTCCTGATCTATACCAAAAAGTTTTTTTATTACAATTAAGTGTCCGGAACTACTTACAGGCAAAAACTCTGTTAATCCCTGTACTATTCCAAGAATAATACTTTGTAAAATTTTCACAACCGTTACTCTCCTATATCAATAGCCTCTGCTCCGGCAGCAATCAAAGGAATACTATCCGCATCTGAAGCCGTTTTGTTCTTTGTATTTTTCTTTGTTGTCTTCTTCTTTTCTGCCTTCTTTGAATATACAAAAATCGGTTTCTCTCCATTTTTTATTGTATCCTCGGTAATGATGCATTTTTGAAGACCTTCACTTGAAGGAATTTCATACATTATATCCATCATCGCATCTTCTAAAATAGCTCTCAAGCCACGAGCACCTGTTTTTCTTGCAATAGCAATTTCTGTTACAGCTTCTATTGCTCCGTTATCAAATTCAAGCTCAACACCATCGTAGGACAGTAACTTTTGATACTGCTTAATCAAGGCGTTTTTAGGAATTGTAAGAATTTCTTTGAGCATTTTAGAATCCAGTGCATCCAAAGTTACAATCAAAGGAACTCTTCCTATAAATTCAGGTATCAAGCCAAACTTCAATAAATCTTGAGGTTCCACTTTAGACAGTAGCTCATTTGAATCAAGACTTTCGCTGCTATGAATACTTCCGGAAAATCCAATTGTATTTTTTCCCGTTCTGCTCTCAATAATTTTAGGCAATCCATCAAAAGCTCCGGAACAAATAAACAAAATGTTTGTCGTATCAATATTAATAAATTCTTGATGAGGATGTTTTCTTCCTCCCTGTGGCGGTACAGCTGCTACAGTTCCCTCCAATATTTTAAGCAATGCTTGTTGAACACCTTCACCGCTTACATCTCGTGTTATAGATGGATTGTCTCCACGTCTTGATATTTTATCAACCTCGTCAATGAAAATAATTCCCTTTTCTGCCTTTTCAACATCAAAATCTGCTGCTTGAATAAGTCTGAGCAAAATGTTCTCTACATCCTCACCTACATATCCGGCTTCTGTCAACGATGTGGCATCTGCAATTGCAAAAGGAACATTTAACACTCTCGCTAATGTTTGAGCTAAATATGTCTTGCCTACACCGGTAGGTCCAATTAAAAGAACATTACTTTTAGCAAGCTCAACACCATCGAAAGGAGTAGTATTTTGCTTCTTCTCGCCTGACTCATTTTATTTTGTTTTTTTATTCTTCTTATTATTTGCAATTTTTTTATTATCATCAAGTCTTTTATAATGATTATATACTGCCACTGCCAATGCTCTTTTTGCTCTGTCCTGACCTATAACATACTCATCAAGAGCCTCTTTTATCTCTGCAGGCTTTAAAAGTTTTGTTTCTTTATCAAGAAGGATTTCTTCATCATCAAAATCCTCCATTTCGTTCTCTATGAAATCATCATGCAAAATATCGCAGCATAAATCTATACACTCATCACAAATAAAAACGCCCGGACCTGCTATAAGTCTCTTAACCTGACCTTCTCTTTTGCCGCAAAAAGAACAGCGAACCTGTTTATCTTCTATTTTTGACATTCAAAACCTCCTTGCTTATAAAAGCAACGTCATGCGTTACGCATGGTAATAAAACGAATTGCGCCGCAAACTTAACTTATAGAAAGCTCTATAAAAATCTGCGGCGTATAATCTCGTAACTATTGAATTATATTCTCTTTTCCATAATCTTATCGATTAAGCCATACTCCAGTGCTTCTTGCGCAGACATATAATTGTCTCTCTCTGTATCAGCAATTACTTTCTCCAAAGGTTGACCTGTTCTTTCACTAAGAATTCTGTTGAGCTTATCCTTAATTTTAAGAATTTGCTCAGCCTGAATCTGAATATCTGTTGCCTGTCCGCGAGCACCCCCCAAAGGCTGATGTATCATAATCTCGCTATTAGGAAGTGAAAATCTTTTGCCTTTTGCGCCTGCCGCTAACAAAAACGCACCCATGCTTGCTGCCATGCCCATACATATCGTAGAAACATCACACTTAATAAACTGCATAGTGTCATATATTGCCATTCCCGATGAAACAGATCCTCCGGGACTGTTAATATAAAGCTGAATGTCTTTGTCAGGATTCTCTGATTCCAGGAACAAAAGCTGTGCAACAACCAAACTGGCTGTTACATCATTTACTTCGTCACTCAGTACAATAATTCTGTCGTTCAATAATCTGGAATAAATATCGTATGACCTTTCGCCTCTGCTGGTTTGTTCAATAACAACCGGTACCAATGCCATAATAAAACTCCATTTCTCCGACGTTTAAATTTTTTCTTTTGTGTAGATTACGCTTCTCGTCGGCTTAAGCGTTTTCCTCTGTTTTGGGCTCCTCTGCTTTAGGATCTTCCTTCTTTGCAGGGGCCTTTTTCTTTGCAGGAGCCTTTTTCTTCGGTGCAGGCTTTTCCTCTGCTACCTCTGTCTTTGCAGGCACCTTAACTGCCGCTTCAAGGATAAGTTCTGCAGCCTTACGTCTCTTAACTTCCTCTTCAATGGCAGGAATATTTGCTGCATATTGCTCTTTAACTTCTTCAACAGATTTCTTCATATATTCAGCAGCTGTTTCAAACTCTTTATCAAGCTCTTCTGCAGAAACAGTAATCTCTTCTGCTGCAACAATTGCTTCGAGAATAAGATCTCTCTTAATATTGAGCTCTGCTTGAGGACGAGCTTTTTCGCGATACTCTTCAATTGTTGTTCCCATATACATGCAGTACTGTTCAACAGTCATGCCGTATGATTTAACTCTATATGACAATCTGTTAATCTCATCCTCAACTTCTCTGTCAACCATCGGAGTAGGAATTTCAAGCTCTGTAGCATCAATGACCTTTTTAAGTGCCTCTGACATCATGCCCTCTTTAGCTGCGTCTGCCTTCTCTTTAGCAAGCTTTTCAGCAATATCTGCTTTGTATTCCGCAAGAGTATCAAATGAACTTACATCAGAAGCAAAGTCATCGTTAATCTCAGGAAGCTCTTTTGTCTGAATTGCATTTACTTTTACCTTAAATACGGAATCCTTGCCCTTAAGCTCCTCAGCGTGGTAATCCTCCGGGAATTTAACGTTTACTGTTACATCGTCTCCTGTATTGGCTCCAACAAGCTGATCCTCAAAGCCGGGAATGAATTGTCCTGAACCTAATTGAAGTTTAAAGCCCTCGCCTTTGCCTCCTTCAAAAGGTACCTCGTCTACAAAACCCTCAAAGTCTATATCTACTGTATCACCAAGTTGTGCGGCACGATCTTCAACTGTTACCATACGAGAGTTCTTCTCTGCTTCCATTTGAAGAGCTTTTTCTATATCCTCTTCTCCTACTTCTGCAGAAATCTCAGTAATTTCAACTCCCTTATAGTCCTTTACCTCAGCAACAGGCTTTGTATAAACCTCTAAAGAAAACTCCATACCCTCTGTGCTCATTTTTGTAACTTGAACATTTTGAGGATACGATACAGGTTCAATTCCAAGCTCTGCAACAGAACTGTAATACATATCTGTAATAACGTATTCTTCTGCATCAGCAAAAAGAACCTCTACTCCGTAATACTGCTCAACTATTTTTCTGGGAGCCTTACCGGCACGGAAACCTTTAATGCTGAAGTTTTTCTTATTCTTGTTAAATGAGTAAGCAAGTCCCTCTTCTACTTTGTCAGCATCTGCTGCATATGTTAATTTAAGTAAATTCTTATCGATAACTTCTTGATTGACCGACATAACAATACCTCCACACAACTGTAACTGTTGTAATCTAAAATTATATATAAAAAGCCTGCCGTTAAGCCGGCAAGCTACAAAAAACCATTTCAGGCTGAAGACTGCATACAATCACAGCCCTACTGCCTGAATCTCTCGTAACCGGCTCACAGACCATATCTCTTGTTGAATTTATCAACACGTCCACCGGTATCAACCAATTTCTGCTTTCCTGTGTAGAAAGGATGGCACTTTGAACAAATTTCGACTGAAATTTCTTTCTTTGTCGAATAAGTCTTAAATGTCTCTCCACAAGCGCATTTTGCTGTTACTTCTTCATATTTAGGATGAATTCCTTCTTTCATTTCGTGTCACCTTCTTTCACAGATTCTTTTAAAGAATTTCTCTCAATAATCATTTTTAAAAGCCTTTTAGCTTATCCGCTAAAAGAGCATTGTGGATTATACCACACTCTGTCTAATTATTGCAACTTTTTTTTGCAAAAATATTTTATTTCCCGTTTTCTTCTTCCGGCAAACACTCCTCATCCGTTTTTTCATCGGTAAATTCCTCCGGCAGAAGCCCCTTTTCTCCTTTTGCTTTCAACTTGTTGCAAATAAATCGGTCGTAGAAGAACACTTTAAATATAACAGCAATAACATCTCCGAAAATCATACCGGGCAAGCCGAAAAGTCCGCCACAAATACACAATCCTGCCAATACGAGAAGAGAACTTGCCCCCATTCTGCCACCGACTATTTTGGGACCTATAAACCAGTTGTCAAGAGCTTGAACTGCCAATACACATACAAGGGAAGCTATAATGGCGTAAACACCTTGAGGTACAGAGATAAAAACTACTATTACTCCACCTATCCATGGTCCTATATACGGAATCATATTCATTATCGCCATTATTACCGCCAATAATATTGCATACTTTACGCCGGCAATAAGGAACAAAATATATGAAGTCACTAAAATAATAAGTGCCTGTAACAATTTACCTGATATATACTGTTTTAATATTACATTAATTTTTCTTGCTCCCCAAAGCACCGTTTCGGCACGTTTTCTTGGCAAAACAGCGTAATTAATTCTTGTCATGGCATTTATTACATTTTCTTTCTCTATTAAGATATAAACAGAAATCATAATTCCCATAATAAGATTAAAAAGCCCACTGACTGTTCCTGAAAAAAATGTTGTTATTTTTTGCGGACTGAATATTTTCGTTGCAATCTCCTGTAATTGTGCCAACCCATCATCTATCGCGGAAAGTGCATCCTCAGGCAGATTAAATTTTCCATTTTCTGTTATATCAATATACATATCTTTTATTGTAGCGAAAGCTTTCGGTATATTGTCGGCAAAAGCCTTTACCGTATCAATCAACGTAGGTATTAAAGCAAATAAAATTAAGGTAACAATAAGTACCATTGTGGCATACGCAATTATTATACTTAATATTTTTTTTGCCTTATGGCTTTTCATTTTTTTTAATATTCTGTTTTCCCATATACTTGCATAAGAGTTAAGAATAAACGCAATAACTGCGCCTATAATAAGGTAACTGAATACGGAAAGAATAAACGACATTGATTTTGAAACAAAATCACCAAAGCCATGAATGTCAAAAACAATTTTAACAGTAAGTAAGACAGCCAATATAAATAAGTATATTCTTGCGGGAGTAATTTTCATGTTGGAAATCTTAATCCTGTCATACCATTTTCTTTCTTTTGATTTACTTTTGTTTTCCATTATCTCTACGCCTCCAAAAAATCACCTTAATATTTCTAATAATATTCGGTAGATTCACAATAAATACAAAAAACAGCATTCCCGCTACCGCACCTGAAAAATCAACAACGATGTCAAGAACGTCCGCTGCCCTTCCGTCGCTGAAAAGCTGTAAAATTTCATCAATGACTGCCACTGCCAAAGCTGTAAAAAAAGCGATAAAAATATTTTGTATATACTTTTGTGTAAATGTTTTTACCGCAAATATCAGACAAAAACCCAACAAAGCAAACTCCGTAAAGTGAGCGGCTGTTCTTATAACATTTTCGCTTATAATCACATTGTCAAAAAAAACATCTGCAATGCCCTGTAAAATAGCAACAACCGCTCCGCTCTTATCAGAAGAGCGGGCGGCATCATCAAGCGAATTACTAAATATAAAAGCTACGCACAGTACACAAAGAACTATGCTAAAAATACGTCGAATTTTTATACTTTGAAGTTTATTCCGCAATTGAAACTCCTTCCGGTAATTCTATTTTTGTTTCTACTGAGCCATCTTCTTTTCGACTCAATTCAACCTTTATTATACCCTTTGGTGTAGGATATGTTCCCTTAACCCACTCAAGTTTACCAAGATGTG
Source organism: Clostridia bacterium (assembly GCA_017522515.1). The sequence continues at coordinate 16,135 of JAFWZH010000312.1, read as the reverse complement.
GCTTAAATGTAATTTTCTCACATCCGGCGGCAACAGGTTTAATACCAAGAACATATTCTGCCATAAATGCAGCGGGACCGGAAGCCCAACCATGACAAAGGCTGTGTCTAAAGCCTTTATAACAGTACGCACCGTAATCTCCATGGATGTCTTTAACTCCCTCAGGCACCAATTCATCTATGCGACTTGAACCTTCAAGCCAATCCATATTAAAGTCTTCCCAGAATGTAGTTGCTCCTCTTGAAAGCATCGCACCCCAGTATTCTTTTATAATATCCAAAGCATCATCCACATCTCCTGCCTTACCCATTGCGCAAAGCATATAGTAACCGAGGAATGTGGAAAAGCCCTTAGCGCCTCCTACTTTGAGCACTTCGTCAGACATTTTCTTTGCATCTTCAATACCTGCTAAGGCAAGCAAAGCGGCTGCCTGCTTGTTTCCGTTTGTTGACGGAATGTGTTTTGCGAGCTTTTTAACTGCGTCTTCGCAGATTTTTGCTGTTTCTTCATCTCCCAACTCGCGACATACTACTGCACCTGTTTCCAATGCCATACTAAGTATTCCTTGAAGTCCTGCGTGTGTCGCAGCAGGGTCTGCCTGTGTCGGCCAATCTACGAAACGAGTAGGCGGTAAGTCTTCCTCTCCGTTATCTTTTATACGACCTGCAAAGAAACGAAGAAGCTCTGTAATATATGCTTTTTGTGACTCTAAAAATTCTCTGTTGCCATTTTGCATGTACCAACCGTACTGTACCATAATCCACCAAAGGGAGTATGATGACATTCCGCACATCATAGTAGGCAGGGGCGACTCATCACGAGCTAAATCAAGGCTCTTCTCTACTGACTCGTCATATCCGAAAACAGCCTGAATCGTTGAGGTCTCCGGATGAATATCTCCAATCCAAACAAGGCGGTCTCTTTTTATACCGTCCCATACGTATTCTTGCATATTAAGATGTACTGTATATGCAGCCGTATTCCAAATTGTATTTAAAAGCTCATCATTACATTTGAAGGAACCTTTATACTCAAGCTCTCTGTATGTAAATATACCCTGCACAGATTGCAGACCTATGGAAGCGTCCTTATCGAGCAAATCAATACGCACAAACCTAAAGCCGCTGGGGCCTATTTCCGGCATGCTGTAAAAGCCTACATCTATAATCTGGTCTCTGTTAATATGATCGTTTGTAGCATTTTTTACACCACCCAAATCAGCCATTGCCTCAGAAACAGACTCTCCGAAACGTACTCTCAGCTTTACTCTGTTGGGATTTACGGAATGTATATAAAGTTTCACATATCCGTGAAATTCTACTCCGAAATCTAAAAGTATGCCGGCACTTTCACCTTTACTTGTAAGCATACACGTTTGTCCGGGATTAAAATGAATCTGCTTTACACGAGGTTCAAATAAAGCTTCTTCTCCCGTAACGGTCGCCTTGTCGGAATCAGATTTCCACACTACTCTTGTGGGTGCCATAAAGCGGCGTACCCTTTTATCTTGCTCTGTATTTTTGTAAATTTCTTCTTTTCTTATTCCATAAGGCACTTTGTTTAAATTTTCTCTATCACACATTACAATGATACCTCCATGCTTTCTCTTTTCTCACTTAGTGAAAGTATAACAATCAACTAATATTTCGTCAAATAATTTTATTACTTATTTCTGCAAAAATCCGCCGTCTACACAAAGTGTTTGTCCCGTAATAAAGGAAGCCTCTTCCGATGCCAAAAAATACACTGCTGTTGCTACTTCCTCCGGCTTTCCTATTCTGCAAAGGGGCGTTTCTTCTGCCAATAAAGTCATAGTGTCTTCGGAATGCATTGCGTTCATTTCGGTATCTATTACGCCGGGTGCCACACAGTTCACTCTTATTCCCGAAGGCCCCAACTCTCTGGCAAGAGCCTTTGTCATACCTATAAGCCCTGCTTTTGCTGCGGAATATGCCACTTCACAAGAAGCTCCTGCCACACCCCACATAGATGAAATGTTTACTATTGCACCTTTTTGATTTTTTATCATATACGGAGCTGCACATTGACTCAAGTAAAAAGCACTGCTGAGATTTACATTTAACATTTTTTGCCATTCTTGGTGCGATACTTCTGTAAAAAGTTTTTGTTCCGAAATCCCTGCATTGTTAACCAGCACATCCGGTGCTCCTAATTTTGCTGCTACCTCGTTAAACATTTTGTTTACGCTGCTATCTACGGTAAAATCAGCTTGAAACGAAGCGGCTTTTACATGAAAGCGTGCGGCAATTTCCGTAGTCAAACTTTCTGCTCTTTCTTTACCTGTATTATACTGTATTGCCACATCATAACCGTGTCTTGCAAAACATACGGAAAGCTCGCGGCCTATTCCGCCGGCACCGCCTGTAATTAATACTATTGGCATAATTTGCCCTCCTTGTATTTATCTATTATTGCAAGGCAGCCTTTTGTGATATCTTCGTATGTAGCTGTGAAATCACCGCTGTACCAAGGATCTGCTATGTCTCCGCCACTACCGACAAAATCAAGAAGTTTTTTAACCTTGTGTTCTTTATCAAAGCCTATTATTCTCATAAGGTCACGCACATTCATGGACTCCATACATATAAGATAATCATATTTATCATAATCTGCTTTTGTAGCTTGCACCGCTCTTTTATTGCTGTCAAAAGGAATTCCTCTTTTTGTGAGTTCTGCCCGTGCCGGAGAATATATGGGATTTCCTCTGCCGCCCCAAATTTCTTCTGTGCTTGTAGCTGCCGACTGAATGTGAAATTCATTTTCCAAGGCATGCTTTTTAAGCATGTCTTTCATAATAAACTCTGCCATAGGGCTGCGACAGATATTTCCGTAGCAAATGAATAGTATTTTGATCATTTGGTAGCTCTCCTTCCGGCTAATCTTTAAGCTGTTTTAATTTTAGCCCAAAAAAAATAAAAATCAAGCATATTCAGCCGTCTTGGCCAAATATGCTTGAAAATTTGAACTCGCTTTTAATCAATCGTCAATTGACTCGTCAAGTGCTCTGTTATAGATGTCATAAACCTCTTGTGAAGGAGCCTTTGTAATTAATGTTACTGCAACTGCCACAATCGCGCCTATTACAAAGCCGGGGAATATTTCGTATACTTGTGTATCGAAAATCACAGGACTCATTACAGTGTCTGTAAAGAGAATGAGCCAAAGAATATCTGTGACAGCTCCGCCTATAATACCTGCAACTGCTCCTGAGTAATTGAAACGCTTCCAGAAAAGGGAGAGTATTACAACAGGTCCAAATGAAGCTCCGAAAAGTCCCCATGCATTTTCAACCATTGCCATGATACTGCTTGCCCAAGAATCTGTACTTGTAAGACCGCTTCTTGCAATAAAGAAAGCAACTACCGCAATAATCGCAACAACTATACGTCCTATCCATAATGTTTCTTTGTCAGAAGCCTTACCTTTGCGGATAATAGGATTGTAAATATCACTTGTAAATGAAGATGAAGCAACAAGGAGCTGTGAATCTGCAGTACTCATTGATGCCGCAACAATAGCCGCAAGCAAAATTCCTGCAATAAATCCGGGGAACATATCAAGAACTATTTCAATAAATACTCTTGCTTGGCTGCCGGGAAGAAGTTTTTCAGCAAGCGCGCCTCCGTCTGACAAAAGATACGTTCTGCCTAAAAACGCAATTGCAATAGCTGCACCAAGTGTAATAATAAGCCATGTAATCGCAACTGCTGATGATTTTTTTATCATTTTAGAATTCTTAATAGCCATAAATCTTACAAGGATGTGTGGCATACCAAAATATCCGAAGCCCCAAGCAAGACCGGAAATAATTTCATGCCAAGGTGCCGCAAAAGGATTTGTAGAAAAGGCTGTAATACCTTCTGCAAAAGCCTCATTTTTGCTTGCATCAAAATCTCCCAAAGCAACCATAACAATCGGCACGGCAAGAAGTGCTACAAGCATAAGCAATCCTTGGAAAAAGTCTGTCCAACAAACTGCTTTATAGCCACCCAAAAATGTATAACAAAGAATAAGTACAGCAAAAATTATCATTGCAAGTTCTTCTCTACCGGAAAAAACCTTAGGAAGAACGGCTACGAAAACCGTTGTACCTGCATTAAATGCAGAAGCAACATAAACTGTAAAGCTTATAAGGAAAATAACCGCACAAACAATTTTGAGAACTGAGCTCTTTGATGCGAATCTGTTTGTAAGATATTGAGGTAATGTTATTGAATCGTTTGCCGCACTGGAAAAACGTCTTAAACGTCTTGCTACTACTATCCAGTTAAGTGCAGTTCCCAATGCAAGACCTATGCCAATCCAAACTTGACCCATACCGAATGCAAGAATACTTCCGGGGAATCCCATCAAAAGCCAGCCTGACATGTCAGAAGCTTGTGCGCTCATCGCTGTTACCCAAGGTCCCATAGAACGTCCGCCTAAGAAATATTCTTTCTCGCCGCCGCTTTTAGAACGAAAGAAGAAATAGATTCCTATGCCGAGAACTACTACAAAATACAAAATAAAAGCTATTATTTGTCCCATTTATTTTAATTCCCTTCTCAAAAAATTCTCCTAATTATAACATTCTCACTTTATCACAGTCAAGTGGAAAATCAAAAAGAGCCCGTATAACGAGCTCTTCAGATAAAACCTTATTGTAATTGGGAATTACTCTTAGATTTCTTCTTTTTTCTTGCCGCCTGCAAGGAACATGTAAACAAGAGCCGCAAGAATTCCGCCAACCAAAGGACCAACAATGAATACCCAAACATTTACCAATGCATCAGAATTCTCTGTGAACAAACCAAGGAAAAGAGCAGGGCCAAAGCTACGGGCAGGATTAACGGAAGTACCTGTAAATGCGATTCCCAAAATATGAACAAGTGTTAATGAAAGACCGATAACAACACCTGCAACAGAGCTGTACTCTTTCTTTGATGTAACTCCGAGAATAGCAAGAACAAAAACAAAAGTTAGTATTGCTTCGATAACCAAAGACATAACAATGTCCTCTTGGTAAAGAGCATTTGCACCTAAGCCTGACTCTACGCCGAGTATTCCCATAAGGGCAGCTGCTCCGGCTGTTGCACCTGCAAACTGGGCAATTATATAACCTATAAAATCAAGAATGGACATTTTTCTGCTTACAAGCATAGCAATCGAAACTGCGGGATTGATATGGCAACCTGAAATATTGCCTATAGAATACGCCATAGCGACAATTACAAGGCCAAAAGCCAAAGCTGTCAAAAGATATCCTGTACCGAAATTAGGGCTGCAACCTACAACACAAGCAGTGCCGCATGCAAAAAAAACCAGAACAAATGTGCCAATAAATTCTGCAACATATTTTCTTAAAGAATTCATTACAATTCCTCCTTTTTATTATTATTAACTTTATATCACCGCCACGCATGATTGTCAATATAAACTATGAAAATCAAATAACAATTTTTATTTAAATAAGTGATTTTGGTGTTGTCTAATGTATTTTACAATCTCTTCATTGCAATCATTCAAACATTCTATAGCCATTTCTTTTGTAATCATTCTTTTTTTACCCATATACTGTACCACTCGCGCTCTCAGATGTGAAGAAGGTGAATTCTCATACGCAAACACCAAAAGATCTCTTGGAACACTTCTTCTTTTGGCTTCTTCATTAAGTGCAACGATTCTTCTGCAAACGGAAAAGACCTCGGGATCCGGCATTGTCATTCCTTGTTCTATAAGGTAATCAGTTTCATTGCAAACATCGCTTATTTGAATAAAAAGCTCCCTGTCTTCACCTTGCGGAACGGGCTTATTTAAAAAGCTGGTTCTCTTCCTGTATGAAATATAAAAGTAATTATACATCTTTCTGCTTGCACACTCAGAAAGCTCCTGTAATATCATTGAAATACGGAATTTAATTCTCCCGGCTTCTAATACTTCAGCAAAATCACTAAAAGAAAATTTCTCGTTACATCGACAAATATCATCTATTGCTACCACAACCTTAATAAAACCGGGGAATCCATCATTTTCTAAAATTTTAAGCCCCATCATTTCAAAAGCATTTTTTGTCTCTAAAACCGTTTTTTGACAAGTACGTAAAATATTGCTGAAAACTGAAAACTTTTCGTACAGAGCTTCTCGCGCCACAGTATTTTTTTCTTTTGCAAAACACCATAAAAAATCAGTCATCTGTACAAACAGATTGTATTTGATTTTTGTAAGGCGGTTGATTTTCTTATAGGCGGAAACTACTTGTTCTACAAAATAGTTATCTTGCTCATATTTTTTTACCAAACGATAAAGAAACTCACCACGTGATTTCTCTAAGTCTATATACTCTGAAATATTGTGGGTACAACATTTTAATAATACTTTTTTATATCGGTTCAAGTCTGCTTTATTATTAAGAGCTAACACACATCTACCCAAACCTTTGCGAAGTGCTATTTCAAATTCTATTTCTGTCATAACGTTCCCTTTCTTTGTTATCAATTTTATTATAAGCTTACAATACATTTTGTGTCAATACTACACATATGCGAGTTTTAAACTTTATTAACAAAATTAAAAATTTTTCTCATTGATTTTTTTCTGTCTTTGTTTCATAATTACGCAGAAGGAGATGCTTCAACAAATGGTGCAGAAGAGTTCCGTAGAGAAACCGACTCTACAAAAAAGCAAATACGAGATGGATATGTGCAGCGGTTCTATATTAAAGAAAATGCTGCTTTTTTCTGTTCCTCTTATACTTTCAAGCGTGCTTCAGCTTCTGTTCAATACAGTAGATGTTATGGTTGTCGGCAAATATGCAAGTTCGGAGGCTCTTTCTGCTGTAGGCTCTACAGGTTCTTTGATAAACTTGATTACAAATTTATTTTTAGGACTTGCAACGGGCATAAATGTTGTTATTGCCAAATACTTTTCTGCAAACAAAGCAAAGGACATTCACGAGGCTGTTCACACTGCTATTACAATCAGTGTAATAAGCGGTATAATTTTAACAATAGTAGGTGTTTTTTTGGCGCCTGTAATTCTTACTTGGATGGACACACCAAAAGAGGTTCTTAGTCTGGCTTCTTTGTATGTAAAGATTTATTTTGCAGGTATTACTGCGTCTTTGATTTATAATTTCAGCAGTGCTATATTAAGAGCAATAGGCGATACAAGAAGGCCTTTGATTTTTTTGATTATTGCCGGCATCGTTAATTTTTTACTGAATTTACTGTTTGTAATAGTTTTCAAAATGCACGTTGCAGGTGTTGCTCTTGCTACAACGATTTCACAATGCCTATCTGCTTTTCTTGTTGTTCGTTGCCTTATCAAAGAAAAAAGCGCTGTGCATTTATCTTTAAAGGAGCTAAAAATATACAAAGAAAAACTTATCATGATTGCCAAAATCGGCCTGCCTGCAGGTTTTCAAGGCGTTTTGTTTGCCCTTTCAAATGTATTTATTCAATCTGCCATCAATTCCTTTGGACCCATTGTTCTTGCAGGTAATACTGCTGCCGCAAATATAGAGGGATACGTTTATGTTGCAATGAATGCTTTTTATCAAGCAACAATTACATTTGTAGGCCAAAATGTAGGTGGCAAAAAATACCATAGAATCAACAGAATTATTTTCACCGGTATCGGTTGTGTTACTGTTGTAGGTTTGGTTTTGGGCATCGGTGCCTATTTATTCGGCAGCCCTCTTCTTGGCTTGTACATCAACAGCACTGATCCCATCAGACCCGACGCTATCGCAGCCGGTATAGTACGCCTGCAATTTGTCAGCTGCGCATATTTCCTCTGCGGCATAATGGATGTGCTTGTCGGCGCCCTCAGAGGTCTTGGCAGAAGCATACTACCCATGATAGTTTCCCTGATGGGAGCGTGCGTTTTTAGGCTGATTTGGATTTTTTCGATTTTTCAAATAGAAAGATTTCATGTTATTGAAACGGTTTATATTTCCTATGCCATAAGCTGGATTTTAACAGCCGCCGCCCATGGTTTATGTGTGATAGTCATCAGACGTACAAAAAAGAAACATTGGGGAGTATAAGTTCGTTATCATTGCCGAATGGCAATTAATATGTAAATAATATAAAGGTTTGACTGGCATAAAATCGAGCAAGAACATTAACAGCTCCGGCAAACTAATATTTTCGGTGTTTTTTTGGATTTTAGGCAGAATTTTTTGATTACGCACGTGAATTTTCGGTGCTTTTTTTGAATTTTGGCAGAATTTTTTCTTGTGCAAGATTGTCATGCCTCGTCTGCGACTATTTCAGTGTCAGATTTTCGGTGCTTTTCTTGAATTTAGGCAGAATTTTTTGATTGCGTACGTGGATTTTCGGTGTTTTTCTTGAATTTAGGCAGAATTTTTCTTGTGCAAGATTGTCATGCCTCGTCTGCGACTATTTCAGTGTCAGATTTTCAGTGCTTTTCTTATATTCGGGCAGAATTTTTTGCAGCAACTAATCATAAGGGACCGTAAAAAACTTTACAGTCCCTTATAATTTTTATTCAATTATTTTAACGGAAACATATCCGGGAACAGTGTGTATCTGAGCAAGTATATTGCGTCGTCACTGTCTATTATTCACCTTGTATCTCAGTTTTCTTTTTCCTTGATTTCACAATGCTTACGATATTACTGATTGATGCAACAAAACCAAAAATATACGCAAAAGCAAGGTCCTGAATAACTGCACTTTGAACCTCTGAATCAGCCAAAAGCTCAGGTGTAATTTCTATAGCATCAAAAATCGAAATGTACTCGCCCACTTCTTTAAAGTATGAATAGAACTCAAAAGAAACACAGAAACATTCAGCCAGGAAAATAACAATTATCATCAGGACAATTGAGACTACAAGAGCAACAATTGAGTTTTTATTCTTTGTTCTGGCAAATAAGCGATAGCCCAAATTAGCGAGAAGAAAAATTATCAAACCGCTGATACCTGCAATAACACCTAGTTGATATATTGCAAAATACACTATACCGCCAACAAGTGCCAATAAAACAGCACCAACAATTCCAAGAACAACATTACCGTTGCCCGTATCTTCTTCGATAGCCGGTTCCTGATATGTAGGTGTTACCTCATTCTCTATCAAATCAGCAGAACCGCAAGCCTGACAAAAAGCTGCCTGATCCTCTACTTGTGCTCCGCACGCATTACATTTCTTACTCATAGTATCTCCTCCCAAGACAAATTTCTTCCACAACCTGTGGAAAACTCAAAATTAAAATATTTATCAAAACCCAAATTTCAAATGATTTTTATACAAAATTTACCCTTATTTCTCAAAAAACGCACTTATTAACAGCTTTTCACAAGCCTTGTGGATAAATGCTGTGGATAACCTTTCTTTTTGGCTACACACAGCACTTTTTTACACCTTAAATCTCAAGCTTATATCAAGCGCCTTTACAGAATGTGTTATGCGACCGATAGAAATAATGTCTACACCCGTTTCAGCAATCGCACGAATTCTCTCCTCCGTAACATCTCCCGACGCCTCAACGAGTGCCCTGCCGTCAATATATTTAACAGCCTCTGCCATTGCAGCTTCATTCATGTTATCGAGCATAATTATATCTGCGCCCGACTCAACTGCCTGGCGAACCATTTCCATATCCTCAACTTCAACTTCAATCTTCACTGTATGCGGAATATTAGCGCGCACCTTTGCAACAGCAGAAAGAATTCCGCCGCCTGCCGCGATATGGTTGTCTTTAAGCATAACAGCATCAGAAAGTGAGTAGCGATGATTTCTGCCGCCACCGCAACGAACAGCATATTTCTCAAGATAACGAAGTCCCGGTGTAGTTTTACGAGTGTCAGCAACGCTTACATCATAATCTTTTACAAGCTCAGTAAAAACATTTGTTCTTGTGGCAATTCCCGACAAACGTTGCATAAGGTTTAGCGCTGTGCGCTCGCCCTTTAAAATGCCGGCAGTAGGGCCACGCAAAATCGCAATAATATCGCCCTTCTCAACCTTATCTCCATCATTTTTAAAAATCTCAACTGAAATTCTGTTATCAATAAGCTCAAAAACGCGAGCTGCAACAGGCATTCCGGCAATAACACCTTCTGCCTTGGCAATGAATTTCGCCTCCGTTACATCATCCTCAGGGATAAGATTATCTGTAGTAACATCGCCGTAGGGCATATCCTCTTCAAGTGCGTTAAGCACAATTTTATCTATTTGCTTTTTATCTAAAGTCATACTGAATGCTCCTTTCACGCCTTGTTTACTATTATATGCTTTTTCCAATCAACATCATTTGTTTCAGGGAAATCTGCTCTGTAATGAGCTCCGCGGCTCTCTTCACGCTGAATTGCAGATTTTATAAGAAGCACCGCCAACATACTCTCATTTGCAACAATGAAATCATCAGGCTTTGTGCATACCATGCCGCCTGCCTTTTCTGCTATTTCGCTGATTATCGCAAGAGCCTCTTCAAGGCCTTCCTTTGTACGAACTATACCTACCAATGAGGACATGGTTTTGCGGATTTTCTCTATAGCCGCCTTTCTGTCAAATTCCACTTCGGAATACTCTTTCGCGCCCTCTTGTTTTTCGCCTCTGAAATCAGGCATTGCCTTTATCTCTTGGATTTTATCATCATGTATAAGCTCATCTGCGCAAGCACCGATTCTGTGTCCGAAAACAAGACCTTCAAGCAACGAGTTAGAAGCCAAACGGTTGGCACCGTGTATTCCGTTGCAGGCAGCCTCTCCGCAAGCATAAAAACGCTTAATACTTGTATCTCCGTAAAGACCCGTTCTGATACCGCCCATGCAATAATGTTCTGCAGGCGCAATCGGAATATAATCCTTAGACATGTCAATACCATACTCAAGGCAAGTGCTGAAAATCGTAGGGAAACGTTTCTCCAAATGGTCTCGCTCTTGATGAGTTATATCAAGCCACATGTGAGAGTCTCCCGTCTTTTTCATTTCACTGAAAATACAACGAGAAACAACATCTCTCGGAGCAAGCTCAGCCAACTCATGATAACCGGGCATAAAGCGCTCGCCTTTAGAGTTTCTCAAAAGCGCGCCCTCTCCTCTTACTGCCTCAGAAATCAAAAAGCTTTTATTCATATCATGGTATAAAACGGTTGGATGGAACTGCACAAACTCAAGGTCCGCTAAATTTCCGCCGGCACGATAAGTCATCGCCGCACCGTCACCGGTTGCTACCTCAGGATTAGTAGTGTAATAGTACAGCTGTCCGTAACCGCCTGATGCACAAATAATAATGCCTGCATAAATAGCACTGTACTCGCCTGTTTTTTCGTTATATGCCACAATACCGTAGCAAGTATTATCTTTTACCAGCAAATCCAAAGCCCATACACGCTCTTCGATAGTAACATTTTTGCGCTGCATAAGGGTATGAATAAGCTTGTCACAAACTTCTTTACCGGTAGCATCTCCCGCATGGATAATTCTGTTTTTACTGTGGGCGCCTTCTCTTGTAAGAGCAAGCTGTTTCTTATCTTTCTCGTTTTTATCAAACTGAACGCCGAAATTGCATACTCTTTTTATATTGTCTGCTGCCTCGTGTACAAGTACATCAACACTGTCCTCGTCACAAAGACCTGCACCCGCATACAAAGTGTCTCTCATGTGTTCTTCCGGGGAGTCGTTCTTATCAAGAGACACTGCAATACCGCCTTGTGCCAGTACGGAATTGCTTATTTCTACCTCTTCTTTAGTTATAAGTGTAATTTTGTACTCTTCGCCAAGCTCCAGCGCAGTATAAACGCCGGCGATACCACTGCCTATAATGAGAACATCGGTATAAACCTTCTTCATTTCTGCTGTATTAAAATCTACTAAATGTTTTCTCAATTCGCTCGCCTCATTTCTGTTGTATGCATTGTTTATTTTCCTAATTCAAGCATACGGTCAAGTGCTTTTTTAGCCTTCTCCGATACATCTGCCGGTACGGAAATCTCGTGCTCGCCCTTTTCAAGGCAGTCTGCAATGCTTTCAAGAGTAGTCTTTTTCATATTGGGACAAATAAGCTCATCAGACATTATATAAAACTTTTTATCGGGATTGTTTTTCTTAAGCTGATACATGACACCTATTTCGGTACCAATTATAAACTCCTTAGAATTTGATGCTGCCGCATAATCAATAATTCCCTTTGTGCTTCCCGCGTAATCTGCAAGCCCCGTAACATCAGGAGTGCATTCGGGATGAACAAGAAGCTCTGCATTAGGGTAAGTTTCTTTTATTTTAATAACATCTTCTTTTTTTATCTTATGATGTGTAGGACAAAAACCGTTCCACAAAACTATATTTTTCTCCGGACATTGCTTCGCAATAAAAGAACCGAGATTGCGATCCGGTCCAAATATAATATTCTTTTCCTCCATACCTCTAATTACTTTTAAAGCATTTGAAGAAGTAACGATAACGTCAGATTCTGCCTTTACAGCAGCAGAGGAGTTTATATATGTTGCTACCGCATAGCCGGGATACTGTTTTTTAAATTCAATAAGCTGCTCTGCTGTAATCATATCTGCCATGGGGCAGCCGGCATCCAAAACCGGAATCAGAACCGTCTTTTCCGGAGAAAGAATTTTTGCACTCTCAGCCATAAAATCCACACCGCAAAAAACGATGGTTTTTTCTTTTCTGCCGGTACAATATTTGCTTAATGCAAAAGAATCTCCTACCATATCCGCAACTGCTTGCACATCATCATTCTGATACATATGCGCAACAATAACAGCATCACGTTCTTGTTTTAGTTTTTTAATTCGTTCTACAAAACCAACGTCCATATAAAGCACCTGAAATTTCTCTTTTTCTCAAAATAAATTGCAAAGTATGCCTTAGGGTATACTTTGCATAAATTTACTATAAATGTATTATTTTGTCAATGTAAACCGCACTATTTAACTACGCAGAAAACACAAGCCTCCTTATCATTCACAAGCTCTGTAAATGTTTTATACGCATTATCATCCATGCGATAATTTGTATTTTTCAATCGTGCTATGAGTCCACCTTTTTCTTGAACATAGATATTTTCGTTATAAGTGAACTCAGAAGCATCTGAACCATAAGCAGACACTAAGAAAGCATTCCCCCTGTCAAAAATATTATGCTCTATAACTACATTTTTTATTTCCTCTCCATACGAAGGGAACGAACAAAGATAACCTGCGCCGGGTCTGCCCCAACCTTCGCCACTCATACGGCAATAGTTATTATATATATAGATGTCCTCTGTATATCTCTGCACTCCCTCAGACATTCTATGAAAATATTCAAAAGCCCAGAAACAATACTCAATTATATTGTTATAGTACACATTATCCCTCATAACATTGAGTTTATCCTCAGGCGATTCAGCATATTGAGTAGTAATACCTGTATCATAAATCTGATATATCCAATTGTTATAAACATAGAATCCGTCGCTGCCCACATAAGACTCAACAGCATTTCCGAAGCGAGTTGTACCATGCTGTACAGAACCGCCTATCCAATCAAAGAGACAATTACGCACCGTAAGATTGTTGGCATTTACAGCGCCGACTGCGTGACTGCCTCCTAATGTAAAGTGAATATTGTCAATTACAATATCTTTTTTACCTATGATACTGATTAAATCTCCCGTTTCACAAATATCTATAGAATCGAACCTATCTCCCGGATTTCCTTCTGTGCTGTATAAATAAAGCTTTTTATTTTCAAGGTCGCAATGAAAATCAAGATCATTATTTAAATCCTGCACTCCCGAAAAGTCATTCAAATTCAACACTTGAAGCTTACCCAGCGTTTGTGTATAATCACCCAAAACTCTTGAATTGTTAAAAATAATATTGCCTGCGTTATTTATAGGCACTGTACATAAGTAAACATTTTTATATTCTGTTTCTTGCCATAATTTAGCGTCTGCATAGTCTCTCAGAGAACCGCAAATAATAGGCTTTGCGCCCTCTCCGTATGCGGAATATGTCACTCCGCTTTTTGCAGGGAAGGTGCCGCGAAAAGTATCTCCCCTTTTAAAGAGCACAACATCGCCCTCTTTGAGCTCCAAATTGTTGTTTAACGGATAAAAGTCTCTTTTAGGCTTATCAGGACTAAGACCATTATTTAAATTACTGCCGTTATCTGCAAAATAATATACAGTTGCACCCTCTGCAACTTCGTATTCTGACTTTGAGTTAAGAACATTATCTCTCATCTGTTGAGCATACCTGTCTAACAAAGAAAGTGTTTCGCCATCGGCTGTTTGATATCCTTTTTTGTAAATTTGTGAGAAAAACTCGTTTGATTCTGGTAAATCCCGAGGCGGCAAAGTCGTCGGATTATACGTTGGAGTCGGCGTGGGTTCAGAAGCAGACAAATCTTCGGTAGGCGTTACAGTAACACTTCCCGGTGTTTCCTGTGGTTTTTGGTTTGAGTTACATGCTGACATTATAAATATACACACTCCCATTATTATTAAAATTACACGTTTAAACATATTATCTCTCCTTTTTTAAATGTCAATTACCCCAAGACTGTTCAATACGGACGAAATCAGTATTGCCAATATACAGAACGGTGCAATGTACTTAATAATTACTATATAAAGTTTCTCACTCTTAAATTTCTTGGAAATCGCAATTTCATCAATTAAAGTTTTTGGCTTAATAACGTAACCCACGAAAATGCAAGTCAATATTGCAACAATCGGCATTATTACACTATTAGATACAAAGTCAAAGAAATCAAGGAAGCTAAGACCGAAAATTTTAACGCTGTCCCATATTCCGTATCCTAAAGAAGAAGGTAATGCCAACAAAATACATCCTGCAACGACGATAAGGCATACTGTTTTTCGTTTTAAACCAAATTTATCTTGTATAATCGAAACAACTGTCTCCATAAGAGAAATCGAAGATGTAAGCGCCGCAAAAAACACCAAAAGGAAAAATACGACGCCAATAACATTGCCAAGGGGAATCGTATCGAATATTTTAGGCAGCATCTCAAACATTAATCCCGCGCCCTTTTGAAGCATTGCTTCATCTCCGCCTGTAAATACAAAAACCGAAGGAACAATCATAAGGCCGGCAATAATGGCTATACCGGAGTCAAAAATTTCTATCTGATGTGCTGATTTTTCAATGCTTGTTTCTTTTGGCATATATGAACCGTACGTTATCAAAATACCCATAGAAATAGACATGGAATAAAAAAGCTGTCCCAATGCCGCAAGCACCGTCATTACGGAGAATTTACTGAAATCAGGCATAAAATAATATTTAACACCCGCACCGGCCCCATCGAGAGTCACTGTATATATTGCTATTCCTATTGAAAGTACAACGAGGACCGGCATTAATACTTTACTGAATTTCTCTATTCCTTTTTCTACTCCCAGCATTACAACAATGGCAGTAAATGCAATATAAATTAAAAGCCAAACTATGGGCTCAGTAGCTTGTGAAATAAAACCTTCAAAATAACCTTCGCCTGCCGCAGCATGTCCCTGTCCCGTAACGAACACGAAAAAGTATTTTATTACCCAACCGCCTATTACGCAATAATAAGGCAAAATAATCATCGGCACAACAGATGAAATTTTACCTAAAAAGTCCCATTTTTTATTAAGCGCGCCGTAAGCTTCTATTGCACTTTTTCCAGTTTTTCTGCCTATTGCAATTTCTGTTATCATAAGCGCAAGACCAAATGTCATGGCAAGAATTATATAACAAAGCAAGAATATACCGCCGCCATACTTTGCCGCAAGATACGGAAATCTCCAAAGATTTCCCAAGCCGACAGCACTACCGGCTGTGGCAAAAACAAATCCCAAGCCTCCCGTAAAACCGCTTCGCTTTTTTACCATTTTACACACCTCAAAAATAATATCGCTCTGTTACTATATCATAATGTGAACGGAAGCACAAGAATTGTTTGCAAAGTAAATTACATAACAAAAAAAGCCACCTTTGTTTGTAAACAAAAGTGACTTTTGGCGTACCCAAAGAGACTCGAACTCCCGACCGACGGCTTAGAAGGCCGTTGCTCTATCCAACTGAGCTATGGGCACAAATGGAGCGGGTGAAGGGAATCGAACCCTCACAATCAGCTTGGAAGGCTGATGTTCTACCATT
>JAFWZH010000311.1 GCA_017522515.1 Clostridia bacterium | reverse complement strand
TATAGCCAAACATTTGAGCGTAATCAAGCATTGTGAGGAGATCGTCGTGTTTTTTTGCTTTTGAAATTGCCCTTTTTGCTATCTTGTCTTTTTGTTCTGCTTGAATTTTGCCGCAAATCTGTTTTTGTAGATGTATCGTATTGAATGGCTTTCTTATTCTGAATGGTTTCGGAATTCGAACGAACGGTACTTTGGGTAGTTCTGGCACCTTTTTTGTTATGTTCACTAACTAATTGCCCACATGCTGCCTTTATTTTCCCACCCCTTGATTCACGAAGTTTAACCTCCAGGCCTTCGCGTTCCAACAAATTTTTGAATGCAACTAATTGCTGCTTGTTGGGGCTTTTCATATCAAAGCACTTGGTATTATTGTATTGCAACAAGTTAATCAAAACATTCTTTCCGCGGAACCAACGACTTAATTGACGCACATCTGAAATGCTGTCATTCACTCCTGGCAATAACAGATATGCTATCGTAATTTTCCTATTATGACGTTCAGAGTAAGACAACACTGCTTCTACCACCTCTTCTATTTTGTTTCCGCTCATATGTGGTATAACTTTGTTTCTTGTTGTTTGATTAGTTGCGTGAAGTGAAAGCGTTAATTGAATTTTTAGGTGTTCTTCTCTCAACTTTTTTAATTGTGTCAAAGGGCCTACAGTTGAAACTGTAATTCCGTCTGTGGGGAAGTTGTATCCGTTTCGATCACGCAAAATATGAATGGATTTTATAAGAGAATTGTAGTTAAACAATGGTTCTCCCATTCCCATATAAACGATTCTATTGACTTTTTCTTTCAGCAGAACAACTTGCTGAACAATTTCTGAGGGTGTTAAATTTCTAATAAATCCATTGCTACCAGATTCGCAAAATATACAACCAACAGGACAGCCAACCATTGTACTCACGCAAACTGTTGTTCCTGTTTTTCTTTTAATGCAAACCGTTTCAATGCAGTAACCATCTGTTAGCTCAAAAGCGTATTTACTTGTATCACCGCCCTGTTGGATCTCTTTTATCTTAACTGTCTGATACTTTGAAATTGGCTTTTTCTTATACAACTCATTAAATAATTTTTGCGCTTCTTGTTCACCTAAAACTTCAGTTATTTCCTTAAGAGTAAAACCGTAAGGATCACTTCGTATTTCATCTTCCGTGTATGTTACTACATCTTTGCTGTTCTTTTTCATAATAAACCTCCTTGGATATGTGTGTTTGAAAATATGTTATGTTTCAACGGTGTAATATTCGAATATACCGAAATTTAATCGGTTTTCATTTCAATTGAAGTGCCATCTGAAAACCTAATCTTTTGTTCGTATTCAATATTTAATACCAATAAGATTTTGGACAGTTCGTCATCAGATATCGTGTTGCGCAATATTTTCTTATTAAAATTCTGTGGTGTTTGTCCGATTCGTCTCGCAAGTTCTGAAAGGCTTATATTATTTTTTTGACATATGATTTTAATCAGTTCTGATCTTGTCATAGTATTCCTTCCCAAAATATATTTGTGTATTATATTATAAACCATTTGGTTGTTGTTGTCAAGACTATAATTGTAAATAATAGTGGTTTTTAAAAATTTATACTCGATAATTGCATGAGGACGAATCAGTTTAATGCTTCTATAGCAATTTGCATCCCTAATTTGAAGGCATACTCGAAGATGGCTGCTTCAGCGATGCTAACGTACTCATCCAAACAATCGTGGAACTTTTCGAAGATCTCCTTCTGCTCGTCCGTCATAGTTTTCTGTAGATCATCGTTGTGTTGGCTAATGTATTCCAACAGCTGCTTCGTTTCGGGTGTGTTCTGTCTGCCATCCTCTGAAGGTATAACGTTTCCTCGCCATAGCTCTTTTATCATACTTTTCATAGGCTGCACCTCCTGTTAGCACACAACATACCACAGAAGGAGACGAAAGTCCAGACCTTTTTCGAAAATAAATCTAACTTTTTACGCCGGGTGTTTTCTTTGCCTATTGCGATGCAAATTTTGAGTGTTGAAAGAAGCTGCTCGGCGTTACAAAATCCTCGGATATGTATCCTTGACATTTCCGTGGATTTATGGTATAGTGTTTCTGTTAATAAGAATATTTCGCAGAAGTGACGGCATAGGTTTCCGCAGCGATGATTTGTGGGAGGTTTGTGGTTGACCACAGTTTTGACCATCTACAGCTTCGGACTACGTGGAAATAGTGCTTGTAAG
>JAFWZH010000310.1 GCA_017522515.1 Clostridia bacterium | reverse complement strand
CTCTGCCCACATTCTCAATCATATCAAGAGAGGAATTGAAACCTGCAACGGAAATAATACCCTCAATTTCAGGGTGAAGCTTTGACACGGAGCAAACAGAATATCCGCCCCAGCTGTGTCCCCAGAGCATAAGGGGGAAATCTGATAATTCCTCGTCAGCTTTTATGTAGTTCAAAGCATAGTCAAGGTCAATAACTCCCTGAGGCAAGCCCTTTACACTTTCGCCCTCGCTTTCATCATTGCCTGTTGCGTCATAGGCGAAAACATTATAGCCGTTTGATGCAAAATAATCGGCAACATCCATATAACTGCAATGACCGCCGCCGCCAAAACCGTGGGCAAGTACAATAAGTCCCTTTGGCTCAGTATCGCCCTTTTTGTAGACATAGCCTGTAATTTTCTGCCCCTCATTTGAGGTGAATACGTGCTTTTCACGTTCAAGTCCGTCAAATTCCGCTATATCCCTGCAATATGGTTCAAATGATGTGAAACGTGTACCGAAATTCTGCTTGTATATGGTTTTTACAATCATTTTCGGTGCAATAAGCAAAGCTGCGATAATCAATGCAAGTAAAATTCCCAGTATAATTAATGTGATTTTAAGCCCTTTTTTCATTTTTCCCTTTGCCATTTGTTAAATCCTCCAACATTCGCAATGATATATCATTATACCACAATTGAAAAAATAATTCAATATACAGTTTAAACAAATTATTTTTTTATTGCACTTGCAATAATAACCACCGCAGGCGAAAGAACAGCCGCTATAACCCAGATTACCCAGCTGATATGCCAGTTGAAAGTGATGAAACTATAGCCGAGGTACAAAGCAGTAACGATTGACCAGTAAATTACCATAACAGCTGCGGATTTGCCTACAGCTTTTTTTGTTCTCGTTTTCTTCTCACGGTTGTATTTTTCTTCCTCTAAAAGCACCTCATAGCCTTCATTGGTTATACTTGACCTTACAATGAGGAATACGCCTGCCGCTACAAAAATGAAAAGGAAAATTGCTCCAAAATCCTCTAAAGGCGAACCGCCGAAAAGCATATCGCAGACAACGGTGGGAACAATTGAAAGTATACAAAGTATTACGCCTATAATCAAATGGAATGTGTTTTTTGAGTGGTCACGTTCACGCTTTTCCTTGACCATTCCGTCAACTCCGTATTCCGTATCAAGGCACTCTTTTTCCATATACTCAAACTTTTTCATAAGGCTGCCCGAATAGATAAATAATCCCACAGCTGCCGCAACTGATAAAAATATAAATATGGGACTTAATTCTGACAAAGCTGAATCCTCAAAAAGGATTTCAAAAAGTATTGCCGCAACAGGCGAGAGTATGCACAATGCAACTCCTGCCGCAACATAAAGTGCTTTTTTGCTGTTCTTTTCAAGATACTCCACAGCCTCTGCCATTGACACGGGACGGAGAGGCGGTTCAGTTTCTACGTGAGCTTTTACGGATACTGTTTCAATATTCTCTGTGGAAATATTCTGCTCCAGTTCAAGTTCATCTTTTAAAAGTACATCTGTGCTTACGGAAAAAATCTCCGCCAATTTAAGTATACGTGCAAGGTCGGGAGTTGACTGTGCACCCTCCCATTTTGAAACAGACTGTCTGCTTACTCCTAATTTTTCAGCAAGTTCATCCTGTGTCATTCCCGATTTTTTTCTGAGTTCAATAATCTTATCCGCTAATATCATAGTAGTTCCTCCATAAATTTAAAGTATAAATTTAGCATTTGATTTCACGATACCGGTTCCGTGTTTTCCATGATTTTATTTTACCACATTTGCCCGTTGCAGTCAATAAAGTACGCTTTGAAATTTGTCAACCAACGGTTGCAATGGCTATATTTCGTCATTTCAAGCCTTTAGCCAATAGCTGTAAATTATCTGTTACACCGCAAGCAAACCATCAGATGTCAGAAAATATCAACCTGCATAAAAAGGCGGCAGCAATTTCTCTTTTAATACTTGCTTTTTTTAAAGGAAAATGTTATAATAATTGTATAATTTTTATTGGCATTTTATTGTGATAAAAAATTTAATGCACGGAGGAATAAAAATGGAAATTAATTGGATTTTGTCAACACCTACTTCAAAAGCAGATTTGGATTACGCTGAAAAACAATTTAATGTAACTTTTCCAAAAGAGTATTCGGAACTAGTTTTAAATTATAATTTTGCATATGCAAAGCCAAATTGTGTTTGCGTAAACGGAAGAGAAAGAGTATTTGAAAGATTGTTGTCTATTAATGAAAGCGACAGAACGAATATATTTAATTTTTCTGAAATTGTGAGCGAAAACTGTGGTAAAAATCTGATTGCTTTCGGCT
>JAFWZH010000309.1 GCA_017522515.1 Clostridia bacterium | reverse complement strand
CCCATAATATTAAGGCCATGCTGACCCAATGCTGGTCCAACCGGTGGTGTCGGTGCAGCCTTTCCTGCCGGAATCTGCAACTTTACCAATGCTACTACTTTTTTAGCCATGTTTCCACCTCCCAAAAAATTTAAGAAACAAAAAATTTATAATTAAAATATTCTCTGAATTTGAGAATATTCCAATTCAGCTGAAATCTCGCGTCCAAACATAGAAACGAGTACTTTTACTTGTGATTTCTCAACATTAATGTTCTCAACCACACCTGTGAAATTCTCCAAAGGACCCGAAATAATACGTACTGTATCTCCAATCTCGTAATCCACCGTCTTTGTCTGGTCTACACCTAAAGCACAAACTTCTTCGTCAGATAAACTCTGAGGCTTATTACCAAAACCGACAAAGCTTGTAACACCACGGATATTACGAACAATATACCACGTGTCATCGGTAAGAATCATCTTAACGAGGACATATCCGGGGAATATTTTCTTAAGAGCAGACTTCTCGCGTCCGTCTTTAATTTCCACTTCTTCTAACATTGGAATGATTATATCAAAGAAATAATCTTGCATGCCTCTGTTTTTTATTACTGTTTCAAGGCTTTTTTTAACTTTATCCTCATAACCTGAATAAGTATGAACAACATACCACATCGGCTCATTGGAAACATCTTCCAAAAACATGATTGTCCTCCTTTCTCTACTTTACACTAATCATCTGTCTTCCTATGCTTGCCTTATCAATCTTATTGTGATGTCTATCAGCTTAATCTTACAATCAAGCTCATCAATGCATCAAGGCCTAAATCTGAGAGCCAAATAATTGCTCCCACAACCAAGCAAAAAGCCAAAACAGAAAGCGTGTTGGATACAACCTGCTTCTTTGTAGGCCATGTCACTTTTTTGATCTCAGAAACGATTCCTTTAAAGAATCCTGCAATTGCACTACCTGCTTTTTTAAAGAAATTCGGTTTCTTTTCTTTTTTCTCTTTCTCTTTAGCCATTATAAACACATCCTTAATTTATAGATGACATCTTTTACTTATAAAAGTCGTCACTTTAACTCCTGCCTTAAAGCAAATTACTTTGTTTCTCTATGTGCTGTATGCTTCTTACAGAACTTGCAATATTTGCTCATTTCTATTCTGTCAGGGTTATTCTTTTTATTTTTCATTGTTGTGTAATTACGTTGTTTACACTCGGTACAAGCCATTGTTACCTTTACTCTCATGTTACTTAACACCTCCATCGCCTAAAGCGCATTGACTAATGTAACACATCTCAGATTGGTTTGTCAACCCTTTTTTTATCTGATTATAATAATTTTGAAATAATTTTACCTATAAAGTTACTTTCGTATATAAATTTTGTAATTGTAGAGCTTTCTATAGCTTCTACCACTCCGTGCATGGAGGATGTCGATGCCAAAACAGATATAACAAGTAATACCACAAGCACAAATAACGCGCCTTGAACGAAACCTATCAGCAAACCTCCGACTTTGTCTGCCTGCTTAACGAGGGGTATTTTAACAACTATCTTAAGAACTCTTTTTACCACCATCATTATAATTAATACAAGAATAAATACAATGACAAATGCAAGCAAATTACAAACAAACTTCGCTGCTGTAAGGCCAATCCCATCGGACACCTTTGATATTTCCTCGGCAGAAACAGTCTCAACATTCATAGCCAGCTTTTCTTTTATAAAACCGGGAAGCGGCAGTTTTTCTGTTGCTTTATTAACATACGTTTTACCTGTTTCCTCATATTCACTTAACATTGCTTCTTCTACATATTCGGAAAATGTGGGTGCCATCTTCTCGGCAACACCTATCTTCTCAAGCCCGTTAGAAACCACCGGAGACAAAACGCTTGCAAGAAATATCGCAACAATTGTTGAAGCCAACAAGAATATTGACAGTACAAGTCCCCTTTTCCAACCGATAAAAATAAACAATGCCAAAATTGCAATTAAAATAATATCCACTAACATAATAAAACCTCACTTTCGTTTTTATGACCTTTTATTCAAAAGCTGCAGTCAGTAATTTACCTTCACCGCAAATTCCAATATGACGACTATCAGTGCATACAGCCTGGGCAATCTTAAACCCGGCTTCAACCTTCCCGATAAGAAAACCTTTACTGTTATATAAATAAGCATGCGAATCCGTATAAACCATAAATGTTTCTCCCTCAGAGTCCATACCAATAATGTTGCCCTCAATTTCAAGATTTAAACTTTCTTTCCCTGCTGTGTCAAAAGCTTTAACAGTGCTTTTGTCTGCGTTTTCATTTCCTATCGCTATCAGAATATATTTGTCATTTAAGAGCGAGGCATTTATTACTCTGTCTTGTTTACTGTTTCTGCTCCAAAGAACATTTTCACGATCTTTGCCGGAAGATACGCTCATTTCTTTGTACATGACTCTCACAGAATCACTATTTACAGCAAAAACACTGTTATCCGAGGCATAAAAGGCTTTTACATACGTATTTTTCTCCGTTACCTCGCCGGAAAAAATCTCCCCGTCCGACATTCTGACAAAGGAAATAATACCGCTTGCCACACCGCCGTCTGAGAAAACTCCCGAAAGAACCATCTGCTTACCATTGTTACTTATTGCACCCGTGAGCATATAGTGAGTGCTGAACTTTCTTGTGAAAAGTTCTTTCAGAGAAGATGTTTTTAAATCATATTCGTATACAGTAGCTGCCGAAAGATACTCATTTTCTTCGTGAATTATGCAAACAAATTTCCCCTTGCCGAAAACAGATTTTATAACATTCCCACTACCGTATTTCCATACAAGACCATTTTTGTCAAAGGCATACGCTGCTGTGCCACCCACATCTGCAACAACTGCAAAATCTCCGCAATTCGAAAAAGCCGGATTGCTTACAGAGCACATTTCATGCCACTTCCATTTGCCATCAATACCGTAACCGGTCACCCCTTGTTCATCGTAAACAATCGTTGTGCCATTGTTGCCGGCCAACAGAATGTTGCCTTTTATTTCTGCCTCAACATAAGTTACGGTGGGTGTTACGGAAACGTCTCGCTCTATTCCCAAAAAGTCTAAAATTTTCTCATATCCGCCTATGGCAAAAAAAACTATCAAAAAAACAGCAAGAGATACTCCGACACATAACAGAATGATATGTGTCTTTCTGCTTTGTTTTGTTTCTCGTCTCTTGTTCATTTCGTTATTATCTATGACTTTTGTTTGGTTATCTTTTGTATGCGGCAAATCTTTCCCCGACCTCTCAATTTATTATCTTCTATATTATACTTTTTGCGCCCCATCAACGCAAGTACAATCATCAAAAAAATTCCGGCAAAACCGAAAACAGGATAAATATAATCCATCAGCCTACCAAAAGAAATATATGTAGCCGGTATAGCAGCCAAACCCAAATAAACACCTAATTGCTTTTCAGGTATATACTCTTCAAAGAAAACACTCGTTCCTGTTAAACCTGTTATTGCAGAAAGAAACATGGTAATAAAAACCATAATCTCTATGACCGCCCTACCTTTACCAAAAAGTGACATAACAGGCATTTCGTATATATTTGGAGGAATTTTCCCATAAACCAATCCAAAAAGCACTGCAGCTCCTGAAATAAAAAGCATTATACCTCCTATTATGCCGCCCCGTATTGCAGTACTTTTTTTTGCCAGCATATCTCGACAGCGTCCCAAAACGCAGACTGATGTGAGAACATTATAACCGGCATACAATAATAATTTTACTGTCATTTGTAAAGGCGATACCATATATTCCGTTTCTGCAGTAGTCGTTTTCCCGTAAAGAGCTCCTATGACAACAACAACTGCAATAAAACCCGCAAGACAAGGTGCGCAAAAGCTACAGATTTTTGCCAGCGTTCCGAAGCCGCAACAAAGAACAGCGTAAGCACAAACGGAGGCAACAGCAACGGGTATTATGCTGCCACCGCAAATTTGCTTCATTCCTGCAAGTACAACGATATAAGCCGAATACGAAAACAAACCGCAACACACAGTTAAAAATCTGCCTCCGACAGCGCCACCGACTATCTTATTAAACGTGTGCGGGCCTTCTATATTATACTCGCGTACTATCAAAAGTGCCTTTGCTCCGCAATAAGCAATTAATGCACACGACAAAAAAAGACCTATCATCCCTTTGTATCCAAAGCAGGCAAAATAAGTCATAATCTCCCTTCCTGTAGCAAAACCGGCGCCGATAATCGCTGAAAGATACACGGCGCCGAGTATGAACGAATTCTTTATGGAAAACAGCTCTTTTCATTGGCCTTCCATAAATTTTATTCTGTTTGATGTTATTTCATTCCGGAAATTGTTTTGAAATTTTCAAGTGTTCCCATAATACCGTAGCTGTTATTCTCGCCTGTAATTTGCCTTATATAATCATAACCGCCACAATATTTACCATTTTCATAAAGACTCATTGTAGTTTCGTCATTGCGGTAACCTTCAACAACTACTACTTCACCGTCTGCAGACATGGTATACGTTATTCTTATGAGAAGCTCGCCCTTTGTTTCCGGTTCCGGTTCAAGACCTACAAGATCTAAAGAATATACCGCTGTATTTAACCTTCGGAATGCTTTTATGGTAGCATTATTATCTGCCAGCGGATTTCCGTTGAAATAAAGTTGTTCTCCGTCATCCCATATATCAAATCCCATCGTAAAGGTTTCGTTGATCTCCCCGCAGGTTATTTCTACTTTTATAGACTCCAACACTGTATACATTCTGTTAAAAATGTTTGCATTCATATATTTTATAACAGAATCGTCCGTAAATGCCACAGATTCCATGGATATAGTGAAAACATTGTTGGTTCCGCCAAAAACACAGTAAAATTCGCCACCCTCCGGAATTCTGTCGCCGATGGAAAGTGTTTGTGAACCTTTGTTGTCAGTAAGTTTTAAATAGTATGCCGGATTATCAAGTCCGTATTTTGACAAATCCTCACAATCACCTTCAATGTATTCTGATGTAAATATTGATGTAACACTGCTTATTACTTCTTCTACATACGAATCATCGCAGGGGCGTTCAAGAGGGTAGTTCATAGTCCATGTTCTGCTGTCTTCAGTAAATTTGCTTGTAAGCGACATAAACATTTCGCCTTTTTTGTGTACTTCTACATTTTTAATTTTGCCTTTATCGTTAAAATCAAAAATCTGTGTATATAAAAGATTTTCTTTTGTAAGTGTAGCTGCATTCTTATATGTGCTGTTTATCAGATAAACCTTTCCTTTTTCTTCTACTGCAGCAAAATACATTGCCTCTCCCGGTTTCTGCATTCCGAATCGCAGGGTATATACAGTTCCATCTTTAAGCGTCACTTTAATATGCTGTGTTCTGGAAATTTCATAGTTTTTTATTACTTCATCAGTTATTTCTCCTTGGTATACAACAGCGGCCATACAAGACCTTACAGAGGACAAAGCTGTATTAATGCCTGCAGTATAGAGCTTAATATTCTCATAAGTACTGCAAGACCAATTTCCGCTGCTGTCTCTTTCAAGCTTTATATCGTCTACAACGTTACTCTCATACGCTTGTATTTCGCTGATTGAAGAAAAACCGAAAACACTTTCTGTTTCAATTTCTTTTGTTGCGACTGCTTCGTTGTTTTCTTGATCTTTATCTATCACTGCTGAGAGAACGAAAAAGCCTACTAACACTACAGCTATTACAATTAATGAAATAATAGTTAATTTATATTGTTTCATAAAATATTACCTCTCGAATATCCCATTAAAACATTATCAAAGATGACGTCTTCTCATCCAAACAAAAACACCTACGCCAATAATTACCAAAGGATAAATTATAACAGAGAAAGCAAATATCCACTTGTTCTGAACTTTATCGACTGTTATTGTTGTTGTATTGTACGTCTTAGACTCAACATCTAAGGATTCCATTGTGTCCTCTCCCATCATCCAATCAATGCTGTAGAGGAATAAGAGTTCAGAAGAAGAATCTGCATATTTTTTAATAAAGTCATCAGATAATCCAAGACTTGAACCGAATACAACTACTCTTGAGCTCTTTCCGTTTGCGTAGAACTCTCCGCAAGCAGCCAAAGTCGTTACACCGGTTGTCTCTTCTCCGGTAATGTATTCAGTACTTTTACCTGTCTTTGAAGTTTGAATTATTGGATGTGATTCAAAATATCCCGTCGTATTTAACATGTTTATACTTCTTGAATCATAAGCAATAAATGTTTTTGAAAGGGGATTTACTTTTAGCGGTCCGTAACTCAAATCTGTTGCAGTGATTACTGAATTTTTAGCGGCTGCCGTAATCTGATATGCCTCCTCATCAGAAACAATATCATTTTTGATTTCCATACCATAAAGCTCCGAAAGAAGCAAATTAAATCGCGTCATTTCCGTACCCGTCATATCTGAGTCAAAAGCAACAAAAACCATACCGCCGTCAAAAGCCAACCACTGACGTAACATGTCATATTCTGTCTGAGAAAGGTCTCTCTTAGGACTTAAAATAACAAGAGCACCGGCATCCTCAGGCATTTTTGTAAACTTCGAAATATCCGCTTCTTTTATGCTGATATTCATGTTGTCAATATCCTCAAAAATCAGTCCGTAATCATCCATGGAATTTTCTTGCAACCCCGTAGAAACATAAAGATTAGGTATTATATCAAGCGTAACATATTTAATCGCAGTGCTTACCCTCTGCTCTGTTTTATTACCCGTTGTGTATGTCAGCGGCAAAATGTCTGCTACATAGCCTACTTCTGTTTCAAACATATCGTCTGCTGCTATACGTTTGTTTCTTTTGGCACTTTTTACTATATAATCTCCTTCGGAATACGTGCCTGCTGCCACCGTACCTACCGAATCATTTATAATATTGGGGTTTACGTTCAAAGAAACATACGAAACATCTACATGTTCATATCTGTCATAAATATCAAGGATTCTTATTACTTCTGCCTTTTTTGTGTCAGCTTCACCTTTAACTCTGTCATACAGGGCTATAATTTCAACATCTTCTTTAAGGTTTTCAAGAATTTTTTCTGTTTCCTCTGTTATTGAAAATTGCTCATTGGTAGTGAAGTCCAACGTCATGGGAAGTTGTTCCAGAATTATATTTACCACAACAAAAACAACTACAACGGCCACGATTAATAAAAGATAGCCTACGCTGTAATTAATTCGTTTTTTAAATGTACCTGAATTGTCTTTATTTTTACTCATATAACTCTTTTCCTTTCAAGATTTACGTATGTTAAAAATACAAACATTGCCGAAAATGTAAAATAAAAAATAAGTGAAGCTATATTAAAAGCACCCACCGTAAAATCCTGATATCTTGTAAGAGGTGCAATCCATTGTAAAACTGCACCGAGTGTTGTTCCCAACGAAGCTCCTATAGATTGCAAGAAATATAAAATAAGCAGTACAACAATACCGGAAACGGCGGCTACAGACTGACTTTCCGTAAAAGACGACACAAACAAACTAACCGCAATATATGCCATACCCAGCATAAAGAAGCCTGCATAGCTGCCAAAATCCTGTGCAGAGCCAACAACAGCTCCTTCTTCAACGAGAAAAGCTATTAAAATCGGATAAATGCCTGTCAAAACAGTCATTATAAGAAAAAGTGTGACAGATGAAAGATATTTTCCAAGCACAATCTTCCACATTGGAACGGGGCACGTTCTCAAAAGGACTTCTGTACCGTTTTTCTTTTCGTCAGACAAAAGCCTCATCGTCATAATCGGTATTATAAATGTAAGATACACGCCTATTGAGCTTAAGGTTGTGGAGAATTGTGCAGAGGCTTGCAATATTGAATTAATCCAGAACATCAAGCCTACAATTGCCATAAAAAAACCTATGATGCAATAAGCAACGGGCGAGCGAAAATATGCTCCCATTTCTCTTTTATAGATTGTTAACATAAATACACCTCCGCTTGTTACTCTTGTTCTGAGTCTTGCTCATTGCTTACTATGTCAATGAAAATTTCTTCAAGAGTTCTTCCTACAGGTCTTAACTCTATTATTGCCATATTATTACGTGATACTGCATTAAACACACTTCTGCGTACATCGCTTTTGCGTTCAGATTCTACATTAAATATATATGCATCCTTATCCACTCTCACAAAATCAACTCTGCGCACACCGTCTGTTTCTTTTAACGCATTTTGGGCTTCTGTTCTTGAAGGCGCTCCCACAATGCTTATTACAAATTTATTTACGGTACCTTCTGATGCTGTAAAGTCGGAAACAGAACCGGTAGCCGCAAGTTTACCCTTATTGATTACGGCAACACTACTGCAAACTGCATTTACTTCCTGCAATATGTGCGTACTTAATATAATCGTGTGCTCATGTCTCAAAGCACCAATCAATTTTCTGATTTCAATTATTTGTTTAGGGTCAAGGCCCACCGTTGGCTCGTCCAAAACCAATACTTGCGGATTTCCAACCAAAGCCTGTGCAACACCAACTCTTTGCTTGTATCCCTTTGAAAGATTTTTAATCAGACGATCCTGCATATCTCCTAATTTTACAAGATATAAAATCTCGTCTAATTGACGTTTGCGTTGCTTTAACGGAACGCTCTTCAGCTCTGAAATAAATTTAAGATACTCACTGACAGTCATATCCTGATAAAGCGGCGGCAACTCCGGCAAGTAACCGATTAATTTTTTGGCTTCACGAGGTGAATCCATTATATCAAAACCATCAATGGTTACGGTACCTGAGGTTGGCGACAAATATCCTGTAAGAATATTCATTGTCGTAGATTTTCCTGCACCGTTCGGCCCCAAGAAACCAAGGATTTCGCCCTTTTTAATTGTAAGCGATATATCATTTACTGCGTGTATCTGTCCATATCGCTTTGTGAGATTTTTTATCTCAATCATACAAACTGACCTCCGAAAAATATTAATAATCAGATAATTTCTCTGCTATTTTTGCTGCTCTGTCATCTTTTGAGGATAACTCAGGCATATTCTGGCAAATATCTTTAAACGAAGCACCTGCCCGCATCGCCTCTCCGTATTCTTTTATACCGTCCTGATTCTCATCAGGATTAAGCAATCCGGTAAAAATATCGCACACTCCACGGAAAATTTCTTCTGCCTCTGTTTCTGCATACTCTCCGGCTTTAAGCTTTGCGAGAATATCTGCCATATTACCTTTTGTGGCACACACATTGGCAGCATAAGAATATCCTACAGTATTGCGGCAACCTTTTTTGACTGCCCAAAGGCGAGCATTTTCATCACTGTAATCCAGCTCATAAAGAATCGCCAACTTTCCCCAGCCCTCAACTTCTTCTGCAAGTTCTGTAAGAAAAGTATTTTTTTCCTTACCTTTTAAAAGTCCGGCGGCAGAGCCTGCTGCAAATAAAGTAAACTCATCATGCTTTCCCAAAGTCCTCAATATCTGCAAATCTTCCTTTTTACCGGAAATACCTAAAAGCGCAAGTCCCATTTTGACCGGTTCACGATTAACGGAATTCTTAGCCAAATCAAGCGCCAAAGCTCTTAAAGCTTCCTTTTTCGCTTCATTTTGAGGTATCTTAAATGCCACACAGTATGAGCATACAGGATCAACAAGCGAAATAGCAGGATATTTTAATAATCTTGCTGTTAATTTTGCCTTATTTTTTGCTGATGGCTTAAAAGCCTGTTTTTTTACAGCCAAGGCAGTGAGAAAATTTATGACAGTATGAAGCTTAACGCTGACATTAGAGCGTAGAATCGTACCTTCGTACGCTCCGGGTACCCAAGTATCGCCTTTTACCATGTCTAAATCCGGTAACCTGTATCCGTTCTCCGCAATTTCCGCGGGCGTTTTTTTCTCTAAATAATCATAAATACTCATGCCTTTTCTCCTATAATTCTTGCTTTTGGTTATCTCAAGCTTGCTCCAAACTGCATTTCAAGTCCATTGAGAATCTTTTTCATAAATTTATTTACATCCTCATCTGTAAGTGTTCTCGTTGCATCACGGAATGCCAAAGCATAAGCAAGGCTCTTCTTACCCTCCGGCACTTGTGCACCTATATAACAGTCAAACAAAGTGCAAGTTTCCAAAGCCTTTCCTCCGCGCTGACGTATAAGCTTTTCTACATGGCCTGCCGGAACATCTGCGTCAAGAACAACTGCAATATCTCTCGTAACTGCAGGGAATTTAGGAAGTTCCTTATTCTTGGGAATATCTGTTACGTTTGCAATAAGAACATCTGTTCTAAGCATTGCAACCATTGTATTATCAGGACAGCCCCATTTTTTGGCAACTGCAGGATGAATTTGACCGAATATTCCTGCATCCTTTCCTCCCACAAATAATCTCGCTGTTCTTCCCGGATGCATAAAGGCTATTTCTTTCTCAGGTTCGAACTCATATTTTGTTATTTTGAGTGCTTCCAAGAGAGCCTCGATGTCACCTTTAAATTCAAAGAAATCAGCCTTACCGTTAGCAGCATAGCCACCAAAAGTAAGCATTTCGCGATGTTCGGGAAGCTCATCCGGATATTTATCTGTTTTAACGTATATATATGAAATCTCAAACAAGGATGCAGCTTCAACTCTGTGTGCATAGTTATTAGCAACAGATTCTAAGAAAGAAGGCATCATTGTTGTTCTCATAACACTGTAATCCTCTCCTAAAGGATTCTCAATAATCACAGCATCACGAAGTGAACAATCCTCGGGGAGATTAAGTCTGTCAAAAACAAAAGGACTGATAAATGAGAATGTAAGCATTTCGTTATATCCCATTCCCGTCATTTGCTTTCTGATACGGTCCTGAATCTTCTGCTTACGATTTCTGCTGCCTAAAGTTGTAGCACAACCATTAAGCAAGCGTGATTCAATCTTATTGTATCCGTAAAATCTTGCGATTTCTTCTGCTATGTCCGCATCGCAAATCAAATCTCCTCTAAAGCTGGGCGGTATTACATAACCTTCATCAAAATGCGGCTCACATTCAAGCTCAACAAGAATTTTCTCCATTTCAGCTTGTGTCGCGGAAATTCCTATAAATGTGTTAATTCCTTCTACGCTGCATTTTATCTTAGGCATTACCTTTTCGCCGGTGCTTACATCAATAACGCCTTTGCAAACCTTACCTGCACCAAGCTCTTCAACAAGTTGAGCTGCTCTGTCAAGAGCCTCAAGGCAAAGTACTGTATCAAGTCCTTTTTCAAATCTGGAAGAAGCTTCTGTTCTTAAACCTACTTTTTTAGCGCCTCTGCGTACCGTTACTGCATCAAAAATTGCAGATTCGAACACGATTTCCGTTGTGTCAGGCTCTATTTCGGAATTAAGTCCACCCATTACGCCTGCAATAGCTGTACTGCCTTCTGCATCTGCTATAACAAGCATTGAATTGTCAAGAATGCGCTCTTGCTCATCAAGTGTAGTGAGTTTTTCGCCATCTTCTGCTCTGCGAACTATAATTTTATTGCCTCTTATTGTTCTTTTATCAAAAGCATGCATTGGCTGACCATATTCCAACATTACGTAGTTTGTAATATCTACAATATTGTTTATAGAGCGAACTCCTGCAGCCTGCAAACGCTCCTTCATCCATTTGGGAGAAGGTCCTATTTTAACATCCTTAACAACTCTTGCCGCATATCTGGGGCAAAGGTCAGGTGCCTGCACTTCAACAGTAAGTAAATCTTTTGCATTTTCTGCACATTCTTCTTTAACTTTTACTACAGGTTTTGTAAATTTACCGTGCATGGTAATTGCTGCTTCTCTTGAAAGTCCCAAAATACTGAAGCAGTCTGCTCTGTTTGAGGTTACCTCAAAATCTATTACTGTCTCATCTGCTCCCAAAACAGGAATTATATCCTTACCTATGATACTCTCGAAATATTCCTCTGTACAATCTTTAAATTCACCTAAATCCTGCAATATCATGATGCCGTCATTATTGCCGTTTTCGTAATTATTGCAATCAAGTCCGATTTCCTCAAAAGAGCACATCATTCCGTTTGAAGGTACGCCTCTGAGCTTACCTGCCTTAATTGTGCGTCCTTCTGAAATTGTTGAATTATCAAGAGCCGCCGGAACATACGCGCCTACTCTCATGTTCTGTGCGCCTGTTACAATTTGTATAGGTTCTTCTGCTCCTATGTCTAACTGACAAACGAACAGATGGTCTGAATTTTCATGTCTTTCTACTTGCAAGCATTTTGCCACAACAACACGATTGATTTCTGCTCCTTTTGAAACAACTTCTTCTACCTTCGTACCGGAGAGCGTCATTTCCTCCGCAAGCTCATGAATTTCTTCCTTTGAATTTATATTTAAGTCTGTATAGCTTAAAAGCCATTTTAACGGTGCTACCATTTTTATTACTCCTTTCTTACATCAGAATTGTGACAGGAAACGTGTGTCGCCTTCAAAGAACTGGCGCATATCCGTAACACCGAATCGTGCCATAGCCGTTCTCTCCACACCTATTCCGAATGCAAAACCGCTGTATACCTCAGGGTCTATTCCGCAGCGGCGCAATACATCAGGATGCACCATTCCGCAACCGAGAACCTCAATCCAGCCCTCTCCTTTACACATTCTGCAACCTTTTCCTCCGCATGTCCAACAAGAAACATCCACTTCTGCACTTGGTTCTGTAAATGGGAAATGATGGGGACGGAGACGAATTTTTGTCTCAGGTCCGAACATGTGTTTCGCGTAAACTTCCAAAGTACCTTTAAGGTCACCCATTGTAACGCCTTTATCTACAACAAGACCTTCTATCTGGTGGAATATCGGTGAGTGTGTTGCATCAACATTATCTGCTCTGTAAACTTTGCCGGGGCAAATTATTTTTATAGGAGGCTTTTTATTTTCCATTACGTGAATCTGAACAGAAGATGTTTGTGTTCTTAAAAGCATTTTTTCTGTAATATAAAATGTATCCTGTGTATCTCTTGCGGGATGTCCCTCAGGTAAATTAAGTGCCTCAAAGTTATAATAATCGAATTCTATCTCAGGACCGTCAGCAATCTCGTAACCCATTCCGATGAATAAATCTTTCATCTCATCGCTTATTTGGTTTATGGGATGGAGCGAACCTGCCTTCTTGGTTTTGCCCGGCATTGTAACGTCGACCTTTTCAGCCTCTAATTTCTTTGCCATTTCCTCTGATTTAAGCATTTCTGCTTTTTCGGAAATTTTCTTCTCCATATCGGCTCTTACCGCATTTACCATCTGTCCCACAACAGGACGTTCTTCGGGACTAAGCTGTCCCATTCCTTTTAATATTGAAGTAAGTTCGCCTTTTTTACCTAAGTATGCTACTTTAAGTTCTTCCAGCTTGTCCGGTGACACTGCTGCCGAAAGTCTTTCGCCAAACTCCTTCTGAATTGCTTCTAATTTATTTTTCATAATTACAAGGCCTCCTTGCTTGTGAATAAACTTAAATCTGCGCAAACATACACGCATACAGATTATATGATACATTTTTAGTGAAATTATTGCAAGAAAAAGTTGTATATTCTTTTATCTTTAAGGCAATAATAACCTCAAATCCAATTTACTTTTGAAAGGAAGCTTTATACATGAAAGATAAGATTGTTGATTTCATTAAAAACAAGGGTTATATTTTCATCGCATTAATTTGCCTTGTTGCTCTCGTTGTTGCAGGTGTCTCTGTTATTCGTTCCGGCAACAACACAAACAATGACCCGGTAATTTCCTACAGTACACCTGTTTCCAAGCCTATTTTACCTACGGATTCTCCTAAAAATACGCTTACTCCTCAATCTACCCCCGCATCAAAACCGGTTGAAGATTCTCAAAACGGAAATTCCGCTGGAAACAATCAAAATACTACCGGAGAAATTGTCCTTACAAAACCGGTTGACGGAGAAATTCAAGCTGAATTTGCAGCAAAAAAACTCGTATATAACACCACGTTGCAAGAGTGGCGCACACATTCCGGAGTAGACATTGAAGCAGCTGTGGGAAGTACGGTAAAAGCAGCGGCAAAAGGCACAATTTCCGCAATAAAATCTGACCCCAGATACGGGCTTACCATCGTAATTGACCATGATATAAATGGACGAAAGTTCTCCACTGTGTATTGCGGTTTGTCAAAAACGGCCGATGGTATTGTTGCCGGCAGTGAAGTAAAAGCAGGAGCAGATATTGGCGTCATAGGTGAAGATATATTTTGCGAGAAAGCACAAGGCGCACACCTTCACTTTGAGTTGAACGAGGACGGCGTTCCTCTTAATCCCACACAATATTGGAAATAATTATGATTTTAAATAAGCAGTGTTTGAATTTTCGTTATTGTTAATTTTGACACTGCTTTTTATTGACTTTTCTTGCCATATAGTGTACATTTACTTCAATAAAAAAACTTAATTGAGAAGGAGTATTTTTATGAAATTAACTGATATCCATATCAGAGATCCTTTTGTTTTCGCAGAAGACGGTACATATTATTTATACGGAACACGTGCCAACCATCCTCTTGGACCGCGTCAAGGCGAAGGTCTTGATGTCTATACGAGTAAAGACCTTATAGAGTGGAGCGAACCTTATGAATGCTTTACAACTCCAAAAGATTTTTGGGCAGACAGAGATTTCTTTGCCCCTGAAATTCACAAATGGAAGGGCAAGTATTATATGTTTGCGAGTTTTAGGAGCGAAACTCATCCTCGCGCTTCGCAAATTTTACGTAGCGAAAGTCCTATGGGCCCTTTTGTGCCTATAAGTGACGGACCTATGACACCTTCTGATTGGTCTTGTTTGGACGGTACTTTATTTGTTGACGAGAATAATGATCCTTGGTTTGTTTTTTGTCATGAATGGACTCAAATTGCAGACGGCACAATGTGTGCAACACGACTTACTGATGACTTAAGTGCTACAATCGGAGAACCGGAGCTTATTTTTCCGGCCAGCGATGCAAAATGGGTACACTCGCTTAATCCCGACGAAGACGGATATTACGTTACGGATGGTCCTTTCTTCCATCGTTTGGAAAACGGCACATTAATTATGCTTTGGTCCAGCTTTATTGATAAATTAGGCTATGTTCAGACGTATGCTGTCAGCCAAAGCGGCACACTTAAGGGACCTTGGATACAGCAGGAAGATCCTCTTTATAAAAAAGATGGAGGACACGGTATGATTTTCCGCAGTTTTGAGGGACAACTTTATCTGATTCTTCATCAACCAAACGGCAGACCTTTTGAAAGACCTCGAATCTTGCCGATTAAAGAAACAGAAAACGGTATTGCTTTTATTGATTAAAATTTTTTTGCATATTTAAAGGGGCTGTAAATCAAAAACAGCCCCTTTATTTTTGCGCTTTATTCTCGACGTTTTTAGAAATGCTTCTTTCCTCTGTAAATTTGTCTCTTCTTTCTTTTGAGCAGACGGCAGAAACAAGACGTATCACCCAAAGAAAAGGTAGCAATATTGGTAATTTTTTGACAGACGGATAATTTTTTGCCATATATTCCTTCGACGGGAATAGTCTGGTTATCCAATATTTAGCTTTGCCGTCTCTTTTCATTTTATTGGCAACAGCATGTGTGTTCGTTCCATACATTCCGCTCTCTAATATGTATGCAAACATTTCGTCAGAAAACAAATTCTCGTCTCCCGAAAATAATTGTTCTGTCATTTGTGTTGTTTTTTTAATAAATTCACTTATGCCGATTTTCTCGAAAGTCTTATTTACATATTTGTTATTAAATTTTTCTGTTTTTACCAAACCTTTATTCAAATAGTAAAAATCAGCAAAATACCTTAGTCCGGCTCCGCTGTTTACTGCATAATGCTTATAAAAATGCGTCATAACGTATATGTAAAAATCTTCGTCCGTCATGTGATAACCATATTGACGGTTTTCATCTTTTATTGCTTTTTCCCACGTATCTTTAAAATATTTTGATATTGGCAGCGTGCTTCTAAATAATGCTTTATGCAATTCAAAATTGAAAACAGGCGGCTTATAAAAGGGACAATCCACAAAATCTTCTGAGTCCTTATTCTCATAACCTCTTTTAAGCATTATTTTTTTTGCTTTTTCAAGGTCTTTTTCCTCTAATAAAAAGTCATTGTCAGAAAATTCTCTTATACCCTTTTTAGGGTAAAAATCCTTTATCAATATTCCTTTTAATAAAATATATTTTATTTGTTCTTTTTCAAATTCATCGAGAATGCATTTTCTTTCTGCATCAAATAATATTTCTTTTCGCAATGCTCTGTCTGCATTCTGGCTCCACAACGTAAGTAACGGCTCCGGACAACCTGCTTTTTTTACATACGGAAAAAGCATCGCTCCTATACAGTGGCGATTTGCCTCTTTGTACAATGTTTGCCAATCAAAATCCTCTCCGATATCTTTCTCAACATGCATTGACACTCCGTCATTTTTTACTGCCTGGGCAAAAAGCTTCAGCAGTACATTCAATTCTGCCGGAATTTCTCTTTTGCGAAGGTAAAGTTTTCTTTTTCTGATTGAAGAGCATCTTTCTTTAACATATTTTAGATATTCGGGATCATCACAAGGGATATACTTATCCTTTTTATAAAATCCTACAGCAACGGCTAAAACAGAATCAAAAGGCACAATTTCATAATTCTTTCGGTTATCACCGTACGTTATATAATGGTCCTTTTTAACCTTAATAATACGATGCAAAACCAATGTCCCTGTTTTTTTATCAAAAAACAACGGAACATCGTATTTTTTCAGCTTGTCTTTTTCTTTAACAGCTTCAAGGCGCACCATATCTTTCTTTTCTTCAAGCAACGGTAACATGCTGCCGCCCTTAATCTTATGAATTATAAAGCCTTCTTTATCCAGAACCTGTTTTATCGTTACTGCATCATTCATTCCGCAATTAAACCCACCTTACGGAATTCTTCTACTACTGCTTCTACACTTTTTACAGCTATATCTCTCTCAACTTCATAGCTTTCACAAAGCTTGTCCGCAATAGCTTCAACAGTAGTCTCTTCTTGCATTGCTTCTGCAATAAACGCTGCAGTAGAATTAAGCTTTAACATTCCGTTGAAGCTGCCTCCTACGCTTACTGCAACGAATTCTCCGTTTGCTTCACTGATAATTACATCTTTAAGTTTCATTATTTATCCTCCTTGCTCATGGCGTTATATGATAGCCACGCCGCTTCTTCTGAAATATTGCACTCAAGTCTCCACATCGGCACCTTTGCCGAAAGTGTTACAACATTTTCTAATATCTTTTTTAAATTCTCTGCCTTAGTCGGTCTAAATGTCTGTGACATCAACGTTCCGATTGCTTCGTTTGGTTTTAATCTTTGTATTTTATTTTCAAGGCCTCTGTTGATTATACATATCCCTGCCACATCTGCCGAGGTATTTGTGCTCTGTCTTTCTTTACCGTCCCAAGGTGTACCGTAAACGGTTATTTTTTCCTTTGAGATTTTTAACAGAGGCTTATCTCCGTTCACTATTGTCATTTTATCGCCGTGAATTTTTTGCCACAATCCAATGTGCGTTGTTTTTCCCGTTCCTGAGGGTGCTGTGAACAAGTATGCTTTACCGTCAACTGCCACAGCCGCGCAATGAAACAAAATAACATCACAAGAGGCAATCGCCTCACAGAATTTACGATAAAAAGCTAAGGACTCTATATAGCCATCAGAAAAAGATTCTCCGTCTTCTGAAAAACTTCTTTCTTTTATGATGTCGTCTGCAGTAACTTCTATTGTTAATTGCGGATTTTGATCCGTCTCATAATCTTTGCACTGTTTTTCAAGATAATTATGGTTATATTCTGCTCTGACTGCAATTTCTGCAAATAAATATGTTTTAATGTATTTACTCATAGTTTTATCTTTCTTTTGTATAAAATATCATTTCCACCAGTGAACCGGAAGGTCGATATGGGGCTTTGTCGGTGCCGGTGTAGCAGGCTTCTGTGTGGCCGTAGCGTTGCCGGAAGATTCCGTAGGATTCGCTGTGTTTGCCTGCGTATTCCCTGCTGTTGTTGGGGTGTTTGTTGAATTTGCAGAAGGATTCTGTGTGTTGTCACTAATGTCAAAAGTCACCTCTGAGCTGGGATCAATTGAGGGAAAGCTTGTGGGCTTTGAACTGCCTGTTGATGCACTGTTCGTGCTGTCTACCGAGCTCGTAGAAGTAGCAGGTGCCGCAGTGTTTTCTTTGTTATTGTCTTTCTTCTCACAAGAAGCCATAACAATACACAATGCAACAGCCAAACATATTGTTATTAATAAGAATGCTTTCTTTTTCATATCTAAATCAAAAATCCTTTCAAAAAACTTTATCGCAATTTGCTTTAATTTTACCACACAGTATTATTATGTATCAAGAAGATTTTTCTTCCGTTTAAAAACTTATTTTCTTTTGTTCTTGAAAGTCTTTCTTTTGTGGGCTATAATGCAACAAAACAGGAGGAAGACAAGATATGATTAAACATGTAATTTTGTGGACTTTAAAAAATGAATACTCAGAAGAAGAAAAAGCTCAAATCAAAAGAGGCATCAAACAAAATCTTGAAGGTTTATCAGGTAAAATACCAGGTCTGTTAGAAATTAAAGTAAATACTGACGGATTGGCAAGTTCAAATGCGGATTTAATGTTGGATTCATCCTTTGAAAATGTAGAGGCTCTAAAAAATTATGCTGTGCATCCGGAGCATGTGCATGTTGCAGATACTTATGTAATACCTTTTACTGCAACGAGAAGTTGCCTTGATTTTGAGATTTAATCAAAAAAACACACCGGTTATAAAAATTTCTATACCTATTGCAATTAATATAACGCCGCCCAGGATGGATGCCTTGGCGGCCAATTTTGTTCCGAATTTCTTGCCGAGAAAAAGTCCTGTCATGCAAATCACAAACGTAACGAAAGCAATCAGCAAGCAGCATACGAGAGCACTTGCGGCAGAATATTCCGAAATAGTAAAGCCAACGGAAAGCGCATCGATAGACGTTGCTACACCTTGAACAAGAAGTGCTCCTATACTGACTGCAGCCTTTTCGCAGTCGGAATCCTCTCCGCGCAACCCTTCGATAAGCATCTTGCCTCCAATAAACAACAGAAGTACTAATGCTATCCAAGGAATAAATTTCTCAAACGAACCAAAAGCCTGTGCAATTGTATGTACACAAATCCAGCCCGCCAAGGGCATGGCAAATTGAAAAAATGAAAAAACCCCGGCTACAGCACACATCCTGCTTCGTTTCATACATGGCTCGTTAAGACCATTTGCCAATGATACGGAAAAGGCGTCCATGGCAAGTCCCACACCAAGCAATATACTGTTGAATAAGAAGACGAAAATTTCCATTGTGTCTAAACCTTTTTAGCGACCGTAGCCTACTGCCTTGCGAACACGCTCATATTTTTCTTTGGCTATAGCATTTGTATAATCACGGCCTGCATCAAGCGCATCATCAATTATGCCTGATTGCATAATTTTATTATAATTATCTTGAATTCCCGTAAGCTTCTCCACAAGTAGCTCTGCGAGAGCTTTTTTGAGGTCTCCATATCCGCCGCCACTGAATTTCTCTACAATTTCTTCTATAGACAGGCCACTGAAAACAGAAAAAATAGAAATAAGATTGGAAACTCCCGGTTTGTTTTCTTCGTCAAAGGCAATTCTTGCCTCGCTGTCAGTTTGAGCGCTCATTATTTTCTTGCGTATATCCTTTTCATTATCTAAAAGGAAAATGGCAGACTTAGGATTTGCTGTAGATTTACTCATTTTCTTTGTTGGTTCTTGTAAATCACGGATTTTGGCTCCTATCGTTGGCAAAAGTGGCTCAGGAACAACAAAAAACTCACCTTTATATCTGTTATTAAAACGAATGGCAAGATTACGTGCAAGTTCAACATGCTGTTTCTGGTCGATTCCCGTAGGTACATATTTTGCATCATAAAGCAATATATCGGATGCCATAAGAACAGGATAAGTTACAAGCCCGCAAGTAAAATTCTCATGGAGCTTAGATTTCTCCTTAAACTGGTGCATTCTTGCCATCTCACCGTAATATGAGTGGCACTCCAATATCCACGAAAGATTTGCATGGTAAAGATTCTCAGACTGAATATACAAATGCATATTCGGGCGAGCCACATCTACGCCGCAAGCTAAGTATAAGCCTACCGCGCTCTTGATATTTTTTCTTAAGGCATCAGGGTCTTGCGCTACTGTAGTTGCGTGCATATCCGGCACAAACAAAAAAGTCTCATAGTTGGCCTGATAATTAATAACCTGCTTGATACCGCCACTGTAGTTGCCTATTGTCAAACAGCCACTGGGCTGAAGTCCTGTAAGAAGTCTATCCATAAAATCCACCTGCTGAATAAATTATTTTTAATATAAATACGTCAAAAATTATAACATCTCATATTTTGATATGTCAATCTTTATGCTTTTGCCTCTGCCTCTTCTGCTTCTTTCTGGATCTCTTCATTATAAGAGAACATTGGCTTTTCATCTTTGTTTTTGAGCTTTCTGTTTACATAATTCTTTGTTATTTTTATAACTAACGGGAACAGGGCTACCACACCGATAAGATTCGGCACCATCATAAAGCCATTGAATGTATCTGAAATATCCCAAGCCAAGGAGGATGTCATAATTGCACCTGAAGCAATCATAAGTACAAACATTACCTTATATACCTTCACTGCTTTAGTACCGAAAAGATACTCCACTGCTTTCGAACCATATTGCGACCAACCCAATACAGTAGTAAAAGCAAACAACAACATGGCTACCGCAACAAACCATTCTCCGGCTACACCAAATGTATCTCCAAATACACGTGAAACCAAAGTAGAATCCTCTAAATTTGCCACAGCGGGATTACCCGTATTTAAATCAATATATCCTGAAGAAAGCACCACAATAGCAGTCATTGTACAAACAATCATTGTATCAAAGAATACTTCAAAAATTCCCCACATACCTTGGCGTACAGGTTCTCTGACATTTGACGAGCTATGCACCATAACAGACGAGCCAAGTCCTGCCTCATTTGAGAAAACGCCGCGTTTGAATCCTTGTGTCATTGCTAATGCAATCGTTCCCAGAGTTCCTCCGAAAACAGCTCTTTCCTTAAAGGAAAATTTAAATATAGCGGCAAAAATCGAGCCTATATTCTCTATGTTAATAATCATTATAGTCAAGGAGCCCAAAATATACGCACCTGCCATAAATGGTATTACTTTTTCTGCGAAAGAGGCAATTCTTTGTAATCCTCCGAGAATTATGAGTCCACCAAGAATAACCAGCGCCACTCCTATTATCAAACCTAACACGGGAATTCCGCCTACAGTACCTAAATCTACATTTGCGAAAAAGGCAGATTCAATATTAAGAGTTATTTTATTGACTTGTCCCATATTTCCTATTCCAAAGGATGCTAGCATAGCAAAACAAGCAAAAAGCACAGCAAGTACGGACGCGATAATTTTAAAGCCTTTCTTTTTACCAAGCCCATCCTTGAGGTAATACATAGCGCCTCCGGACCACTCACCGCTGCTATTCCGTCTGCGGAAATATATACCTAATACATTCTCGGAATAGTTTGTCATCATTCCGAAAAAGGCGGCAACCCACATCCAAAAAACTGCCCCCGGGCCACCTATAACTATAGCTGCGGCTACGCCGGCAATATTTCCCGTGCCTACTGTTGCCGCAAGGGCAGTACAAAGCGCTTGAAACTGAGAAATAGATTGTTTATCTGTCTTCTTAGTGGAACTGCTGTTCTTCTTAAAAAGGCTTCCTATTGTTTCTTTAAACCAGTGTCCTATATGAGTTACCTGGAAAAATTTAGTGGAACACGTCATAAGTATACCCGTTCCTATAAGCAAAACGAGTCCCGGCACTCCCCAAATAAAATCATTGAGTGCACTGTTAATTTCTGTAAGTTTTTCTATAAACATATCTTTTGTCTCCTCGGGCTTTTGTAATCAAAGTGAATTAATCAAATAATTCTGTACTGAAATATCTTTCTCCCGTGTCCGGTAATATTGTAACAACACGTTTGCCCCTACCTAATTTCTTTGCCATTTTAATAGCAGCTGCCACATTCGTGCCGCTTGATATTCCGCACATTAAGCCCTCTTCTCGTGCCAATTTTTTTGCTGTCGCAAGAGCTTCTTCGTCTGTTATTATACAAATATCGCTGTAAATTGCTGTGTTCAAATTGTCGGGAATCAAACCATCACCGATGCCCATTTGCAAGTGTGTGCCGATACTGCCACCTGAAAGTATCGCGGCATTTTCCGGCTCTACTGCCCAAATCAAAATATCGGGATACTGATTTTTTAATACGTCTCCTATGCCGGAAAGCGTGCCTCCCGTGCCTACGCCGGAACAAAATCCATCAATAGGCCCTTCTGCCTGCTCAAGAATTTCTAATGCTGTATGATATTTATGTACTAATGGATTATTGGGATTAGAAAACTGCTGCGGTACATAAACCTTTGGATTTTCTTTTTCCATTCTTAATGCTGTATTGAGACATTCTGCTATACATTTGCCGATATCTCCGTCATCATGCACAAGAATAACTTCTGCACCGTAATTTTTGACTAGCTTTCTTCTTTCTTCACTTACGGAATCGGGCATTATGATTATTACTTTGTAGCCCTTCACAGCACCGACAAGTGCAAGGCCAATGCCTTGGTTTCCACTTGTGGGCTCAACGATAATTGTATCTTTATCAATTAAACCTGCCTTTTCTGCTTCGCATATCATGTTATATGCTGTTCTGGTTTTTATAGAGCCGCCCACATTAACGCCTTCGTATTTTACGAGTATCTCTGCGGAATCTTCGTCTGTCATTTTATTTAATCTAATTATCGGCGTATGACCAATTGCCTCTAAAATATTGTTGTATATCAAAGTAAAAACCTCCCGTGAAAATAGAGCAATTCATTCTACAACGATATGCTAAAATTTTCAATAAAATGTTATATTTTACTCTGCCGGCTCTCAGCCACAGTTTTTCGTCCCTTTTAATATGCTTTGGGGACGAAAATTTTAATCCGAAGCATATTTTCGTCCTTTTTAATACCTTGTCGGGACGAAAATACGACTCAAACTATTGTTTTAAGAGTTCAAAGCCGCCGAAAAAGCTTTTTTCGTCCCTTTTGATATGCTTTTGGGACGAAAATTTTTCTGCTTCTTCAAATCTTATGTAATCCGTTTTGTTTTCTTTTGATAAGAAAATAAGGCAATGCCAAAAAAACAAATATTAGTATAAGATACACAACCGAAGTCGCAACTATTGCAACAATAATGTTGTGTGTTAAATAATATATACAATATATAGGTACTATCAAGCCTGCAGTAATACAGTTGTCTTTAACAAAGAAAGAAATAACAGCAGTAAGCAGAACATATCCCAATGTAACCGAGATTTCGAGAATGGTTTCAAATTTTACATAATCTTTAAAGTTTTTACTACTCCTATTCCCCGATTTGTATAAAAGTTTTTTTGTTTGGAATAAAAACAACACAAGGAAAGCCAGGAAAATCCCGTTCAATATCAGCAACATTCCTGAGCAAGATTTAACATTCAAATAATTACCTATACCATATACTTCATTTCGTATGCTGTTAATCTGGTCAAAGCACACACTCCAACCCCATACAGAAAGTACCAAATATATTAATACTCTTTTCAAAACCACAATGCCAATATGTTTGATTTTACTAAAAATTTCCATGGTATTACCTCATGTAAAAGATTAATTATCATCCCTTAATTTTTTAAATCTCGTAATTCAAGCCCCTTATTTTTATCACAAGCCCAATCAATGGCCCATTCGTTTTCAAAAAGCAAAACATAAGCACCGTCTGTATCCTCAGCAATCAAGGTGGAACTTGTTAACGTAAGTTTTCTCGGATCGCCTTCGCTAACAATCCATCTGGCATGATGATATGACAAAGTCTGCATCACAACAGAAACACCGTACTCATTTTTCAATCTGTGCTCAAGCACCTCAAATTGCAAAACACCTACTGCACCTACTATTAATGTCTCCACACCGATATCAATTTGCTTAAATACTTGAATCGCACCCTCTTCTGCAAGCTGTGCAATTCCTTTTTGGAACTGCTTACGCTTCATAGAGTCTGCAAACTGAATGCGCGCAAAGTGTTCCGACGGGAAGGTTGGTATTTTATCAAACTTCAAATCCGGTCTGTTAAAGGTAAGGGTATCTCCGATATTAAAAATACCGGGATCAAACAAGCCAATTATAT
Organism: Clostridia bacterium; assembly: GCA_017522515.1. The sequence goes on along the minus strand of JAFWZH010000309.1, from coordinate 11,404 downwards.
CTCCCGCATAAGCATTATCAATAATTGTTCTTTCTTGCGCCATAAACTGAGTGGGCTGGGAAAGACGAATTTTTCTTCCCAATCTTGTATGCCACGCCTCCATGCCTTTTTCAAATTCTCCTGAACAGATTCTCAAAAATGCAAGTCTATCTCTGTGGGCAGGGTTCATATTCGCCTGTATTTTAAATACAAAACCTGTAAATGCAGCTTTCTCAGGCTCTATAATTTCTTCCCCTACCATTTGCGGCTGAGGACACGGAGCCATATTAATGAATGCATTAAGAAAAGTTTCCACACCAAAGTTTGTCATGGCAGAACCGAAAAATACAGGCGTAAGCTGGCCTCTGCGAACTTTTTCTTCGTCAAGCTCTTCTCCTGCCATATCAAGCAAATTGATTTCTTCTACAAGTCTGTCATGGTAATACGAACCTAAAAGCTCTGCCAATGCAGGGTCTTCAACATCACCCTCCACGGTATTTACCTGACTTTGACCGTGATTGCCTCCTTCAAAAAGCTCTACGCACCTTTTGCGACGGTTGTAAATCCCCTTAAAGTCGCCATCTGTACCTATAGGCCAATTCATAGGATAAGAAGTAATTCCCAAAACATCCTCCAATTCCTGGATGAGTTCAAAAGGGTTACGAGCTGCCCTATCCATTTTATTTATAAATGTAAAAATCGGTATACCTCTCATTTTACATACATGGAAAAGCTTTATTGTTTGTGCCTCCACACCTTTAGCTCCGTCAATCAGCATCACTGCACTGTCTGCCGCCATAAGCGTGCGGTACGTATCCTCGGAAAAGTCCTGGTGTCCCGGCGTATCCAAAATATTTATACAGTAATTATTATATTCAAATTGCAAAACAGACGAAGTTACTGAGATGCCTCTTTGTTTTTCTATCTCCATCCAGTCAGAAACAGCGTGCTTAGACGCTTTTCTTGCTTTAACCGAACCGGCCAGTCGAATAGCGCCTCCGTAAAGGAGCAGTTTCTCTGTCATTGTGGTTTTACCTGCATCAGGGTGCGAAATAATCGCAAATGTTCTTCTTCTGTTTACTTCAGCATTTATGTTTCCCATATGTGCCTACCTTTCAAATCTCTCTTCATTCTTTAAATTTAAATCATTCTATATTTTACAGACTATCCAGCCATTTTTCAACAACTTTTATGCCGTCTGTGGCTGCGGAAAGTATTCCGCCGGCATATCCCGCACCTTCTCCTGTAGGAAACAAACCCTTAATGCTTAAAGAGTTCCCTTTTTCGTTTCTTAAAATACGTACGGGTGATGAGCTTCTTGTCTCGCAACCTGTCAAAACCGCTTCGTAAGCGTCAAAACCGTCTATCTTTTTACCAAATGCCGGAATGCCCTCTTTTAAAGCCGCCGCCACTTCTTTAGGCAAAATCGAGTTCAAATCCGTTAAAGCAAATCCGTTTGAAAAGCTCGGTTCTATACGACCTACACTATTTGATTCTTTCCCTAAAAGAAAGTCCCCTACCAACTGACAAGGTGCGCGCCAATTTCCGCCGCCTGCCATAAAAGCATTTTCTTCTATCTTTCTTTGGAATTCCACTCCCGAAAGCACATTATCTCCCGGGAAGTCTTCCGGCGTAACACTTACAAGTAATGCGGCATTTGCATTTTGGCCTGCTCTGTCAAAATTGCTCATTCCATTTGTAACAAGACGACCTTCTTCAGATGCAGCACCTACAACAAATCCTCCGGGACACATACAAAATGTATAAACACCTCTGCCGTTTGAGGCTCTGTGCGACAATTTATAGTCTGCGGCTCCGTTTAACTCCCGCATAAGCTCCGCTGACTTTCCGTACTGACTTTTATCTATGTCTTTTTGTAAATGTTCAATTCTTACTCCTACTGAAAAGGCTTTCTTTTCCATAGCAACTTTCTGTGTTTTTAAAAGTGCAAATGTATCTCTTGCACTATGACCTATTGCCAATATTACACAGTCGGTTTCTATTTTTTCTTCTGTATCGGCTCCTTTTCTGTTTGTCACTGCCTTTACGCCTGTTATTTCTCCGCCAAAAGTAAGCAGTTCTGTCATTTTCGTGTCAAAACGAAGCTCTCCGCCTTTTGAAATAATGTATTCCCTTATGTTTTTTACTATAATTCTTAAAATATCCGTGCCTATATGTGGCTTATTTTTATATAAAATTTCTTTTGGTGCGCCAAACCTCACAAATGCTTCTAAAACGAAGCGGCCTATTGTATCTTTGTCTTTTATAAGGCTGTTTAACTTACCGTCTGAAAAAGTACCTGCTCCACCTTCGCCAAATTGAATGTTTGAGTTTATATTGAGATTGCCTTTTTTGTGAAAGTTTTCAACTGCCGAAACTCTTTCTTCTACTTTCTGTCCACGCTCCAGCACAATCGGCTGAAATCCCATTTCTGCCAAAACAAGCGCAGAAAACATACCTGCCGGCCCAAAACCTACCACAACAGGCCTTTTTTCCGTTTTTTTTGCATTCCGGGAAATTTTGGAAATATATTCGTCGTATAAGCTCTTGCATTTTGCTATTACTGATATATTATGATTTTTTATTTTCTTTACATTACCTTTTATTTCTGCTTCGACAGTATATACAAAAACAGGCTCTGCCTTTTTTCTGATATCCGGCGATTTACGGTAAATTTCAATTTTGCCAATATATTCTTGCCCTTGCTCTAAAGAAATATCAAGTTCCCTGCAAATCTGTTTCTTTATTAAAGACAGCTCATATTCACTTATGTTTTTATTTTTTTCCACACGCAATCTTTCTGCGGGCAGTTTAATTTCTGTTATCCTTAACCACATAATATTATAATATCTTTTTCAAAGCCTGTGCCAGTGTTTCGGCATTTTTACTGTTGGCAGCCACCGAAGGGTGACCTACTCCCCCATCTCCGTTATATTCCAACCCAACATAATAATAACCGTTGGCTTCTCCACCCAATTCCTTCAAGACGCTGAGAATGCAATCTTTTGCACCATTTCCCATTGCTCCATACGCCCACACTATTTTAGCAGAGGGATTTTTCGTCCTAATCTGAAGTAAAAAACTTTTAAATCCGTCTTCCATCTGTGCATACGTTATTTTGCCTTTGTCTACTTCAACATTATCATTTGTTCCCAAAGTCAAAACTACTGCATCTGCTTTTTTACTAAAGCTCCACGTTGTTTCATCATAACACTGAGCACATGTCATAGAATAAGTATTGCTCATAGTTCTTGACCCATAACTGCTCACTATTCCTATGCCCGTTTCAGCAACAATGCTGTAATCTGCGTTTAATTTTTTTGCCGCAAGATACGCAAAGGCTTTTGTTGCATCCTGATATACGCTCGAATCTTGCCTACTGCTGTACTCTCCCTCACTTGCGTTAGGATACAAAATGCCGTATCCCGAAATTAACGAGTCGCCTATAAATTCTATAAAATAGTCACCGTTTGCCGGTGGTGCTGCTATCTCGCCGTTTAATGTTACGCAGTGCACATAAACCGCTCCTAATGTTGCCTCGCTTTGCCTTTCTATTGTGAAAGTGTGTAAACCCTTTTCAAGTCCTGTTGCCAAAGTAAAAGTATGCAGCGTTCCTTTCGTAAGCTTGTAGTTACCTCTCGCAGAAATCTTTACACCATCTACAAGAACATTAAAATACAGACCGTCTTTATTCCACAAAGAGGGTGTGTAAAGCTCCATTGTAACCGTCCCTTCGCAATACGCTTTTACGGAAAATGCAGATGCGGAATAGTTCAGCAATACTGCTGTTTCTTTTTTACCTGTAGTGGGATGAGTAAATGTCTTTACAGGGCATCGTCCCTGTGTTTTGTACTTATTATTCATTGCTGATAATGTAATGGTTTTTTTTGAAAAGTCAATATCTTCTAAATCTTTTGGCGGCACCTCCGTTGGCTTTGCTGTAGGTGCTGTTGTTGGTGCCATTGTGGGATATCGCGTTACTCCTATTAATGTACCCGTGTTTGTTGGAATTACTGTTGCTGTAATTTCTGCTGTATGTGTCATTATGCTTGCAGTTTCCGTAGAGGTGCTCGGTGTGCATTTTTCTGCGTTATCAGGCGTAGCTGAAGGAATACCCCCTGTGGATGTAACCTCAGGGCGTTCCGTCTGTGGTATATCAGAATTAACTTTTTTTAAAATAACTGCTGTAATTCCTATTGTCAAAACAACGGCAAGAAGAACTATCGCAGTAATCGTGTGTTTTTTCATATTCAACCTCTCAGGGAGAAATTTTAACATATTTATATTTACTGTGCAATATTCTCACTTTGTGTCCTGTTCGTTTTTGTTATAATATGATATATTTGATCCTATGAGGAGATGATTTAATGGATCAAACAAAATTCGGGAGTTTTATTGCAGAGTGCAGAAAAGAAAACAAACTGACACAAGAACAATTAGCAGAAAAATTAGGTGTTAGCAGCAAATCAATTTCGAGATGGGAAAATGGCAAAACGATGCCCGACTATTCTGTTCTGCCTGATTTGTGTTCTAATTTAAATATTAGTATTAATGAATTATTCAGCTGCAAAAAGATTCCTAATGAAACATTCAAAACCGAAGCTGACAAGAATTTGCTTTGTGCTTTAGAAAATAGCAATATTAATTTGAAGGAGAGAATAACGTCTCTCAAAAAGACGTGGTTAAAGAAAAACTTCTACAGTATTATATTGGGTATAATACTCTGGTGTGCTTTAATTATTATGCTTAAATATTATGATGTTGGTGTAGGTGTAAGCGGCTTTATATGCGGTATGTTTACAGCATTAATATATTCGCTCTTAAAAAATAATATGAATCACTATGTAGAAAAGCATTTACAATCTTTTTCCCAAACTCATTGACAAAGAAGGGTTATAGCTGTGATATAATAATACAAAGGGCAAACCGATAGACGGTTACGCTCCAAAACATTAGATTAAAAAATAATCGTCCGTTTAATTGCGTGTTGGGCGATTATTTTTTGTGCTTTTATATAAATTAGCTATAGGTTTTGATACAAAAAAGACACCGTATTTCTACGATGTCTCTTTACTTGGAGCCAATGGTGGGAATCGAACCCACGGCCTATTCATTACGAGTGAATTGCTCTACCCCTGAGCCACATTGGCATAACACTTAGCTTAAATTTTATGCTTCTTCATTGCACTTTGCAACTCAAACGAAGTAGATGGATTATATCACACACAACTTTTGTTGTCTATAAATATTTTATGCTATTACTGCCATAAAATTATAAAAGTTCTCTCAATTTGTCGAGAAAAGCCTCCTCGCCTAAAGTATTTATCTTAAAGAAAACCGCCTGACTTCCGCCGGTTGTAATTGCAGATAAATAAATCGGCTCATCACCGTTTTGAAAAAGAGTTACACTTAAACTCACACGGTTGCTTCCGGTATAACTGTACCTTTCAAATACACGAACACTGCAACGTGCTTCTCCGCTTTTAAAATCGCTGTATTCTTCAAGTGAAGCAGATTTACTTCCGTTTAATATGCCTTCCTCAATTTTACCTATCCATTGATCAAAATTACCAAATAACCTTTTTTCTAATTTAGCCATACTATTCCCCCTAATTTTCACTTGGACTGCCGCGATTCAAATTTCGTATACGCTGCGCTGATGCCAAAACAAATCAACGCGCCTCCGATAAGAGACAAAACGCGAATTATTGATTCTTGATTCCATACATCCAAAGTAACCATTTTACACACACCGGATAAAATCAAAACCAAACCGTATATACGCGTAGCTTTAAGTTCCTTCCAAAATCCAAACACAATACACGCGCTTGCGAGAAGCATCAAGACAACGCTTATTATAAATTGCTGATCTGAAATATCTGTAAATAGATAAATCGTTCCAAACGTGAAAAAAGTAAACTTTATGCCATAAAACACACTCATAAAGGCATTTTTTGATTTTATAACATTCTTTAAATGTATCAATACAAACGGTATAAGCAAAACAGAAAGTATAAAGCAACCTGTTGCAAATTTCTCCTTTGAATCAATAATAAACAAGAATGTTATAAAAGCCAACAGTGACTCAGCACACTCTGTCAAGATTGCAGAAACCTTCGGTTGAGATGCAAATATATCTGTCAGAACGGACAAAGCCATATTAAGTAACACAATGATAATCATCGCTATAGTCCAATTATCAAACACATTTATCAATGTATATAATAAATGTATGTTAATCAGTGCGCATTGCATAAACGGGAAAGACAGCAACTTTCCGTACCTTTCATACATATAGAAGCAGGAAAGTGCAATCACGGCTACGGAATACACGACGCCTGCCCAACCAAAATCGCCCAAGAAAAACAATGATGAGACAGAATCTAACAGCAAGAAAGCAAAGCCACTCCAGAATAACGCTGCTTTTATTCCGTTATTGCTTTGGAACTTGCTTAACACAATATTTATAATTGGAATAAATACTAAAAATGCGAGCTTCCCTCCAAAAGAAAGTTCAATAGGCCTTATGAGAATGTAAAAAGCAAGTAATAATTCCGTTGCGATAAAAAGGCAAACCCTTTTACGGTTGTCTTTAATACAAAAATGCTGTAACGCATATGACAAAGATAATATAATTACAACGCCGGCAAGAGAAATTATTGAGCTCCACATCTGAGGAATTTCATATTTTAATTCCCAAACATCATAAACAAAAATACTTAACGGAATTATACCGGTTATTATTACACTGACAATATGTGTAAAAATTGTCAAAATAGTATTGGCTGTGAAATCGCCTTTTTTGCTGCGATATGAAAGTATTCCGATTGCAATATTGTATAAACAAAGAACAAAACACACCCATAACCAATTATATTGTGATTTGTCTGTTGCGTACACAGAAATAATTACACTGAGAATAATATTTAGAGTAATAGAACAATATGACGCAACTTTAAATAAAATATCTTTTTCTTTATTGGCAATAATAAGGAGCAAAAATGTTAAAAATTGATATACTGTTATCTCAATAAACATTTGTCGTTCAACGACAAAAACTTGTGCAAGTATAGATGAGATAACACATCCTAACAATGCAAGATACGATAATGCCGGCATAGAAAATTTCCTTGACAAAAGTACAACAGCTACTGTCCAAACAAATATTAAGGCGAATGTGGTAATATCGTTAATCATTCCGTAGTACAGATGTGTGATAAAGATGGATATGTATATCATTCCAAAGCCACAGCCGGTGATAATTTCAGAAAGGATTGTTTTTCTCTTTTTATTAAGTATCAATCCAACAGCAAGCACGATGCATGAGAACAAAAACATACCCACAACAATGAAAACATCTGTTAATGATTCCAAAATGAGCGTTCCAAACGCAAACACGCCGATAAACATCAAAACAGCGGCAATTATACCTATAACATTCTTACCAAAAACACTCTCCATGTTTTTTTGCGTTTCCGGTTTTATTGTTTCAGCAGTCTGCTGCGGTCTTGGCTGTGGAATCGGCTGCGGTCTCGGCTGCGGTCTCGGTTGCGGAATCGGTTGCGGAATCGGCTGGTACTGCACCGTATTATTTGCCGGTGGTTGCCTATTCATCAGCAATGTTTCAAGTGCGTGTCGCAACTTTTTATTTTCCTCTATTAAACTGTTTATTCTCGTTTGTGCAATTATTGCAATTACCAAAGCTGCAATAGAAATAATATATTCCATATAATCACCTTTTTTTAATTATCAAATTAGCTATAAGATACCACATTAAAATAAGTAATGCAAACTATGTAAAGTTTTTAACAAGCATCATACACATCAATTTTTTGCTCTACAGCATTCGTTTGTTTCCTTGACGCAAAAAACACCTAAGGATATAATAAAAAAAACAAAAGCGAAAGAGAGTTTTTATTTTATGAAAAAGTGGAATATGTTTACAACTAATGAAATAAAACCAAAAGGCTGGCTTTATAAGCAGCTACGCATACAAGCAAAAGGCCTTAGCGGAAATCTTGACAAAGTTTGGCCGGATATAAGAGACAGTTCCTGGATAGGCGGCACAAAAGATGGTTGGGAGCGGGTACCTTACTGGCTCGATGGGTTTATTCCTCTTGCATATTTTCTTGAGGACAAGGATATGATTGCAAGAGCAAAGAAATATATCGATGCTATTGTAAGTAAGCAAAATGATGACGGTTGGCTTTGTCCCTGTTCTAAAGAAAACAGAGCTAATTACGATGCATGGGCCGTATTTTTAATGACTAAAGTTCTGACTGTATATTACGAGTGCTCAAAGGATGAAAAAATCCCTGATGTAATTTACAGAACATTAAAAAACTATTATGAACTTATCAGCACAGAACAGATAAAGCTCTTCGGTTGGGCAGAGTACAGATGGTTTGAGTTCTTCATTGCAATTAACTTTACATACGAGAGATGTAAAGAAGATTGGCTCAAAGATCTTGCTAAGATAATCAAAAAACAAGGCAGCGACTACGAAGCATGTGCAGTATATTGGGACACACCAAGAAACGAATGGGCTTTCTACACACATATCGTAAACATTGCTATGATGTTAAAATACGAGGCTGTTAGCTGCGAGCTTCTTGATACGGAATACAAAGATATTGCAGAAAAACTCAGAGGTGTTTTAAAGCAATATAACGGTACTGTTGTTGAGATATTCACAGGTGACGAATGTCTTTCCGGTATATCCCCTATTCAGGGCACTGAATTATGCGCTGTTGTGGAACAAATGTATGCTTATGAATTGCTCTTTGCGTACACAGGCGATTCAAAATGGGCTGAAAGACTTGAAATATTGGCGTTTAATGCTTTGCCTGCAACAATCAGCGACGATATGTGGACGCATCAATACGTTCAGATGAATAATCAGATTGCATGTCAGAAATTTATTGACACCAAACCGATTTTCAGAACAAATGGTCCTGAGTCACATTTATTTGGTCTGGAGCCTAACTTCGGATGCTGCACAGCAAACTTCAATCAGGGCTGGCCAAAATTTGCTCTGTCTTCTTTTATGTACAATGATGAAGGAGTAATAAATGTTGTGCCTGTTCCCTGTCAATTAAAAACTTCTGATTTTGACATCACACTTGACACAAATTATCCTTTCGATAATACATTAAAATATACTATCGATTCAAACAAAGATTTCAAGTTCGAAATCAGAATTCCGGCAGATGCTGAAAATATCATTATTAACGAGAAAAAAGCTTCGGCAGATGAATTAATATTCAATATTGTTGCAGGAGACAGGCGTGAAATAACAGTATCATTTAATCTTAAACCACATTTCGAAGATTATTCATACAATCTAAAATATGTAAAATGTGGCAATCTTGTATTCTCATTACCTATTAAGTTTGAGAAAATAATGCATGAATACGTTCGTAACGATGTTGAAAGAAAATTCCCATATTGCGACTATGAACTTGTTCCTCAAAGTGATTGGAATTATGCTTTTGCAGACGCATCTTTAACTGTAGAGTCAAAAACGCCGGGAGAAGTTCCATTTTCCGCCGACGAACCACCAATCACTGTAACTGCAAAAATGAAAAAAATCGACTGGGGCTTTGAGGAGGGCTATACAACAGTATGTGCAAAGACTCCCAAGTCGTTGGAAGCTGTTTCTTGCAAGGAAGATATTAAACTCGTTCCTTATGGCGCCGCAAAATTGCGAATGACTGTAATGCCTTTGATATGACATTACGGTTGTTCTTGAAGTAATTCTTTTTTCTTTATTTCTTTCATCAAACGCACCAAAAGAAATACGGAAAGTGCAGCCGCAAGTGCATTTACGCCAACAAAGTTGAACCAAATTCCGTCAAGTCCGAAGCTCCAAAATGCCCCAAGCAGTACAACAGGGAAAACAAATGCTACCGCAACTGACATAATGGTTGCCTGCAAGGGTTTTTCTATTGCTGTGAAATAGCTCTGCGTGGTGACTGCTATCCAACGGAAAAGATATGCAAAGCAAAAAAGTCTGATTGCATGTGTTGAAATTTCAAGCAGCTTAATATCTTCTGCTTTGACGAACCAAGAGGCAATAGTTCCGGGCAAGAAAAATAACAATGATGTTGATACGAAGCCAACAATCGCTGTGCCGATATAGGCGCGTTTTGCGATACTTTTTACTCTGCTGTAATTCTTTGCACCCCAGTTATAGCCCAGTGCCGGAGCGAGCGAGTCTGCAATTCCGTAGAGCAGGGGCCAGCAAAGGTCGCTTGCGTACATGAGGACCGCGTACACCGCAACAGCAGTTTGGCCTCCACCTTCACCAAGTGCTTTTGCTCCAACCGACATCAAAGATATGTTCATAAGTATGGATGTAACACGTCCCGAAACATTACTGAGAAAAACGGGCGATCCGCAAGCTGCAATTTGTTTGACCATTGCTGTACTGAATTTCGGTTTTGTGAATTTGAGCACTGTTTTCTTCTTCACAAACGGTATCATTGCGACAAACGAACTTGTGCACATTGAGATTGATGTGGCGAGTGCGGAGCCGACAACATCCATTTTGAAGCCCAGAAGAAAAATTGATAAAAGTCCTAATGTCAGGAGGTTGCAACTGATATTTATAATCATACTTGTCTTTACGAAACCGCTGATTCGCAAGTAATTATCCATTGCAAAGAAGAGTGCGGCAAGGGGGCTGCAAAGGGCGGCGGTTCGTAAATATCTTACAGATGTTTCCAGTAGCACGTCGTCTGCTCCCATAAGGCGTGACAACGGTACTGCGGCAAAAAACATAATACTTCCCATAATTATTGATACGCAAAATATCATAATAACTGAGCATGAGAATATGTTGTTTGCTGTTTTATGGTCTTCTTTGCCGAGTGCTACGGAAATGGGTGCTGATGCTCCTACTCCGATGAGGTCTGCAAGCGAAAAGTTTATCATTACGAGGGGCATTGCGATATTTACTGCCGCAAATGCGCCTTCACCGAGTATCTGTCCGATAAAAATTCCTTCTATTATGCTATATATTGACATTGCAAACATGCTTACCATTCCCGGCATTGCTACTACGAAAAACAGTCGCCACGGATTCATGGTTGCATACATAATTTCTGCTTTTGTTTTTGTTGACATTATTATTTCCCTCTAAATAAGATATTAAATATCTGTAATAGAATGCCATAAAACATTACGGTTTTCAATGGATATTTTATTTTTATATTTTTTTAAAAAAATTTTTTTAAAATCATAAAACCGTTTGCTTTTTAAAAGCACCTTATAAGTGTAAACAAGTTAAGAATCAAAAAAACTTCCTGTTTACATAGTAAATAATTCACATATTTTGGAGGAAATTTTATGAAAAAAAGAATTTTAAGTTTAGTATTGACAGCAGCAACAATTTTAACAATGACAGCTTGCGGCAGTAACAGTG
>JAFWZH010000308.1 GCA_017522515.1 Clostridia bacterium | reverse complement strand
TGTGATTGATATATCCTTCCACAAAAAAGCGACTTACCAGTTCTTTGTTATCCATAACTGTTGTTCCTCCTTGTCGTTAAGATTTATATGTTTATTATCATTGTAGGCGCAAATTCAAATTCGTCTCTCAGTTAAACACACTGGCTTACTGAAAGTTTCACGTTGCTTTCAATCACCCCGCATAACTAAAATGGAACCGTCTTGATATTGGCTCAATTTTTTGTTTCAGTGCAATTGGCTGTCAACTTTGAAAGCAAGTCACCCATTTGGGTCGGAAACAAATAACAGCCGAGTGTTTGTATCTTCTGGTTAAAACTGTGACATATAATAAACCTCTTTGAATTTATATTCTTCGCAAGTCCATAACCGACCTTTTCGGGCAATGCCTTAAACTCATCCGGAACAGGATGGGGTGACGCTGATTCTGTTCTGGTAAGAGGCGGATGCATGATATGAAATGTAATGTTATCTTTTGCATACTCAATTCTCATGCATTTTGCCAACGCTTCTAATGCCCCCTTTGTGGAGCTGTAAGGTGAAATATTCATAAATCCTGTCACACCTACACCTGAACTTGTAAAAATCACACGTCCTTTTTTCTGTACTGACATATATGGAATAACGCATTTTACCAAACGTAATGCACCGAAATAATTAACATCAAAAACATCTTTATATGTATCTAAATCTGTTTCGCTTTCACTTTCAAACGTACATTTGCACGCATTATGGACAGCAATATCAATGACACCAAACTCTGCAACTGTTTCATCAACTGCCACCTTTATTTCATCGTAGTTTCTCAAATCCACCTTGTGAAAAATAAGGCAGCTGTATTGCTTCTTAAGATTTGCTAAATTTTCCGTTTCAATATCTAAAACCGATACCTTATTTCCATCTGCAAGTAACTTTTTCACCATATAATAACCAATGCCTTGATTTGCTCCAGTGATAATAATATTATTAGCCATTACAACCTCCTATTTCCTCAAAAAATATCTGCATATGTTTATATGCATCTGTACGGAATAATGCTTTGTTTTCTTCAGTTAATTCTCCGCTGAACAACCATTTCTGTGCGTAGAAATAAATTGGAGCATAATATTTTATTGCAAGATACCCACTGTCACAATTTGTAATCATACCGGCACTTGTCAACACTGAAAAGATTTTTCTTTGAAAATTAAGGGGCTCATCCATAAGCCAGTGTTGATACAGTTTTCGGACATCTTCATTATTAAACTGCTCTATAAACATAATCCGCATAACCTTATTGCAGAAATCATCCATAAGATATTGCTCAAAGAAGCAATTGGCAACGCTATTAAAACCATCTGAAAAAGAATTCTGACCATCTGCAAGACCGTTTTCAAGCTGTGTCATCATACCTTTTGCAATTTCAGTAAACATATTCAATAGTTCATCAAAAATACTTTGCTTATGTTCAAAATGATAGTATACAGAGCTTTCTTTGATCTCTACATACTTACAAATATCTCTAATCGAAACTGCTGAATATCCTTTTTGTGAAAACAATTCTAAAGAAACATCCAAAATTTTCTTTTTTGTTATATTCATATTAGCCCTCCACCTAACGACTGTTAGATATATTATACCTAACAGTCGTTAGATTGTCAATATATAAAATTCTATAACTCTATTCACCGTATCGATATGACCTTTTCTACCTTTAACACAGAAAAACAGCAGGAAGAAAATTATCTCCCTGCCGCTGTTCTCTGTTAGGTGTAAATCAAATCGGTGTTTACAATTTCTGTGGCTCTGCTACGGATGTTGTTCATCCGAGCAACCCACTCCATTTGATCATCTGCTTTGAGTTGTTCGGTCACACCCTCACGCTCTGCCATCTGTTTTACGAGCCGAAAAAACATATCCTCAGCCTGCTTGTTTACATCGGCAAGGTGCCTATTCAGTTCGCATTTTGTTAGCAAGGTCGTATAAAAACCTTTGCGGTGCGCTTTGATATACTGCAAGTGCCGCTGTCCCCAAATGCCGACTTCGACTTGTTCTTCGGCGGTTAATGCAAGGTCGGGCAGATAATAATCTCCCTGTAAGGTGTAGCTGATACCCGTTCTTTCGTCTGTGAAATGCTGTTTCATTGTGTTGTCCTCCTTAAATTTTATCTTGAGCGTTCATCACGCCGTTTACCTTTGTTTGTTCTTGCTTGTTCAAGCAAATCGTCAATCTGCCTACTGCCAAATACCTTTCTGAGCAGTTTATAATCACGCAGATCTTCACGGAGATATTGGTTTTCATTCTCCAAAACCGCCACCCGATTTTTCAATCGCTCGTTGCTACTCGCAAGGGAATGGTTGGCGGTGCGCCACCATTCAAAATCAGTTCTCGCTTCAAAATACCGACTCAGAGTTTTGATAACAAGTGCCTTTAATCGCTTTATCAGAGGATCGACAAACTTGGTTTTATAGCTCCGTGCCGACATCATTGCTGTAGGTTCGGGCAACTGATATTCAGGCTCATTTTCAAAATTTTGTGAGATGGTTGTGATAACCTTTGCACTCTCGGTTAGGTTCTCAATCTGCTTTTCAAGGATATTTGCTTCATCGGTTTTCTCCTTGACAACCGCATCTAACTCGGCTAATTCACGCTGACGTTCCTGCAATTTATAATCGAGAACATCGAGGTGTGGGCGTTCCATTCCTTTGTGTTCCCACTCAATTCCGTGCCGTTCCATAATGGCGGCGAGCTGTTCTTTTTCGGCTTGTATCCACCTTGCCCACTCGCTGTCCTTCTTGTGAACGCCGACAAATCCTTGCGCCTTCAACGCTTGCTTGAGGGATACTCTTGTTTCAAGTCCACGTTTGCCGTCGGTCTTGATGAAGGGTACAAAGTCAATGTGCAAGTGGGGTGTTGCTTCATCCAAATGCAAGTGCGCCGAGAATACTCTGAGGTTGGGATTGCGCTCGGCAAAGCCCTTCATATACTCGTCAAGTATCTCGGTGGCGAGCCTTCCGGTATCGCTATCGACGGCGGTGTTCTCCCAATCGCCAATCTGCATTATAATTTCGTGAAACGGTTTTTCTTGTTTTCCGAAGCGTATTTTTTCGTAATAATCATCTATCATACGGTCAGCTCCTGTTTGCTTGGCATTGTATTTTTCGAGTGCTTCATCAAACAATTCGTGGTAAACATCACGGATATTTTCATCACAGTAGGCAATGTTTTGGTACGACCTTTCGGGGT
>JAFWZH010000307.1 GCA_017522515.1 Clostridia bacterium | reverse complement strand
GATTCCGCACAGTTGAACAATATTACGCTCCCCGTTCCGTATCGCGTTATTGTTCTAACTTGTGGAACCTTTAGCTCGCGCAGTGAAACAAGCAATGACAGTTTAATAGCACAAAATTTAGTCAACTTGTATATAGTTCCCCTAAAAAAATGGTTGCATTTCGGACAAATAGAATGTAATAATTAAATTGTAAACCCAGTAGCGACGCAATGCTTTGCATCGATGTTCAAAATAATTATCCATTGCCCATTGTCAATTATCCATTATCCATTGTCCATTATCCATTATCAATTGTTCATGTGTTCGTATTTGCCGGAATAGAAATATTTCTTATTTTTGCAAGTCAATTTATTTACGTAAAAAACTTGATTTTTTAGTTTTTTGTATTCTGAATTATGATATGCAAAATATTGATTTAGTTAGAAATAAGATAAATAGGTTTAGGTCTGGATATGTTTTCACATCATCCGATTTCTATGATGTTGTGAAAAGTCCTTCAGTTGTGAGTAGGATACTCAATAAAATGGTTCGCGATGGTGAGATAAGGAAATTGTCAAAGGGTAAATACGATAAGCCGAAGCAATCTGTATTTGGAATTATGCCTCCATCAAGTGATTGGTTGTTACGCGAATTTTTGTATAAGGGGAAATCAATAATCGGATACATTACAGGAACTCGCGCTTTTGCACAAATGGGGCTTACTACACAAATATCTTCTGCATATCATATTGGCACTAATACGTATCGACGTGCTATAATGCGAGGCGAAAACAAAATAAATTTTGTGTTACAACATAATGTAATTACAAGGAATAACGTGCATTTGTTACAATTGTTGGATGCGATAAGATTTATTCGTCATATTCCGGCAACGACACCTGATGCTGCAATTGCGGTTTTAAAGAATATATTGGTCGCACTGAATACAAAAGAGCGAAAAGATATTGCCCGTCTTGCGTTGTCATATACAAGTTCGGTGCGTGCCGTGCTGGGTGCGCTGTTGGAGAGCATTGGCGACGATGCTGGATCATTGAAAAAGTCGCTAAATGCAGCAACTGTGTATAAATTGGGTATTTCCGAAAATGTCTTGCCTAATGCTAAAGAATGGAGGATTGTATGAATTTGCATAAAAATAAAGAGCTTTTCTCGCAGGCTGTAGAAATGACTTCTCAGCATTTTCGCATAAAGCGCGAATTTGTTGAGAAGGATTATTGGATATACCTTTACTTAAAGATTTTCGAGGAGTCTGGGAACGACTGCAGGCAACATATCTGCGAGAACTGCCCGAATTGTCATATAAGGAAATACCTTCTGCAGATGAAATTTTTCAAGCTATGGTAAGGATTATAGGTATAATAACATCTCGCCACAAATAATTGTCCATTATCCATTATCCATTATCAATTATCAATTATCAATTATCCATTATCAATTATCAATTATCAATTATCCATTGTCCATTATCAATTATTAATTAATTTTGCCGTCTATGTCAACAGCAATAAAAATAGAAAACGTTTCGAAGCAATACCGTCTGGGTGTAATCTCGACGGGAACCTTGAGCCACGACCTGAACAGGTGGTGGACAACCAAAATTCTTCGCAAGGAAGACCCGTATCTGAAAATTGGTTCTGTGAACGATCGTTCCCAAAAGGCCGACAGCGAATATGTGTGGGCTTTGAAGGACATAAACATGGAAATCGAGC
The DNA here is from genome assembly GCA_017522515.1 of Clostridia bacterium. The sequence goes on along the minus strand of JAFWZH010000307.1, from coordinate 28,160 downwards.
AGGGCGATGTCGTCGGCATTATCGGCAAGAACGGTGCGGGCAAATCCACCTTGCTGAAATTGCTATCGCGTGTAACCAAACCTACAACTGGCAGCATCAAGTACAAAGGTCGTATAGCCTCTCTTCTTGAAGTTGGCACAGGTTTTCATCCTGAAATGACTGGTCGTGAAAACATCTATATGAACGGTGCAATTATGGGAATGACCAAGCAGGAAATCACTCGCAAACTCGACGAGATTGTCGATTTCTCCGGTTGCGAACGCTACATAGATACTCCTGTAAAACGCTACTCCAGTGGTATGACCGTTCGCCTCGGCTTTGCCATTGCTGCCCACCTCGACCCCGAAATCCTTGTTGTAGATGAGGTCCTTGCTGTAGGTGATGCCGAATTTCAAAAGAAAGCCATAGGCAAGATGCAGGATGTAAGCAAGGGGGAAGGTAGGACGGTGCTGTTTGTGAGCCATAATATGGCAGCGGTAAAGAGCCTTTGTAAAAGGGGTGTGATTCTGCAGAATGGTATGCTTGTTGACTCTGGTGATGTCGATACGATAGTAAGCCATTATTTAAGGGGAGATGGAAATATTGAAAATCATAAGGTATGGAATGTTCCCGAAGTAAAGAAGGAAGGTTTTGAACTTTTGGAAATTGGTGTACGCAAGGTGGATGGTGATTATGGTGACGTTATGCGGGTTGACCACGATATAGAAATGCTTATTCGGTATAGATTGAAAGAACCATACAATCAGTTTCATTTGACATTTCATTTTAAGAATGAACAGGGATATAAGATTTTTTCTTCATCAGGAGGAGGAAGGTGTATTCCATTCGAACATAAAGAAGGGGTGTACTTGCAGGTTTGTAAAATACCTGCAAACTTTTTGAATTGGGGCAACTATATGGTTGATATGTATGTTGTGAAAGATAGAAGCCGTGTGATTCTTATAGAAAATGATGTGGTATCGTTTACATTGGCAAACAAGCAGTCTGATTTAGGTTCGTGGATGGGGAGGGAGCCTGGTGATGTAAGACCGAAATTTGATTATACTGAAGAAAAAATTGGCTGACAATGATTCTTAGATCACTTTTAACAGAACATAATCCATTTAACTCCACCGATGAAATCAAGCAGTGGATAAAACGGCGCAATGAGGAGGTTAGCGTTTCTATAAAGCAAATTCCTTTTGCTGAAATGGAGAAGTGGTATGCCAAGGAAGATGGCAGTCTCCATCATGAATCTGGAAAATTCTTTTCAATAAATGGAATAGATGTTAATGCGGAATATGAACGGAAGTTGCATTGGAGGCAGCCGATAATTTTCCAGCCAGAGGTCGGGTATCTTGGTATTCTGACAAAGGAGATTGATGGAGTCTTGTATTTTTTGATGCAGGCAAAAATAGAACCTGGTAATGTGAATTGTGTGCAAATATCTCCCACTTTGCAGGCAACAAAAAGCAATTATTGTCGGGTTCACGAGGGCAAAAGTCCGAACTATCTTGAATATTTTGTAAATGTCAAGCCTCACGAAATAATACTGGACCAGCTTCAGTCGGAGCAGGGAGCTAGGTTTTTGCGCAAGAGGAATAGGAATATAATAATAAAGGTTGACAAAGATGTTCCTTTGTTGCCAGATTACAAGTGGATGACATTAGGCCAGTTGAAAAGTCTGATGCGATGCGACAATCTAGTCAATATGGATACGAGGACTGTGCTTTCTGGACTGAAGATTAGCGATTTTGTTTCTCCTCTTGACAGTTTTGAAGGAATGTCGGATTTTGGTAGGGATATGATGCTTTCCTCAAAGACCAATCATAGTCTGATAAGTACACAAGGGCATTTGTCGTGGTTGACTTCGCTGAAATCGAAATATGACATCATTGTTGAAAAGTGTCCTATACTAGGAATGGACGGCTGGCAAAAGACCGAAACGGAGATTTCGCGTCCTGATGGCAAGTATTTCAAGGTTATAGGCGTAAATGTAAAGATTGAAAACCGAGAAGTAAAATCGTGGTGTCAGCCATTGATTCAACCGATGCAACAGGGATTGTGTGCGTATATTATTAAGAAAATAAATGGTGTGTATCATTTCCTTGTGCAGGCAAAGATGGAGTGCGGAAACTTTGATATCCTTGAACTTGCGCCAACGGTACAGTGCCTTACGGGAAATGTATATGGCAGTGATGCAAAGCCGCCTTTTGCCGATTATGTGCTTAATGCAAGACCTGAGCAGATAATTTTCGATACCTTGCAGTCGGAGGAAGGAGGGCGATTCTTCAGGGAACAGAATCGAAACCTTATTGTTGAGGCTGATGAAAATTTTGACATGAATCTTCCTGAAAGATATACTTGGATGACCTTGAGGCAGATATACAAATTCCTTAGGTTTAACAATTACTTGAATATACAGTCAAGAAGCTTGATTTCAACGCTGAATTATAAGTAGAGCAGAGATGGAAAACACTAAAATATATAACATTGGCATATTAGGATGCGCAAACATCGCAACAAGGTCGCTAATACCCGCATTCGATGCCTGCGATAGGTATAAGGTTTATGCAATTGCAAGCCGAAGCCTTGAAAAGGCCCAGTCCGTTGCAGGAAAATACAAATGCAAGGCTTACGGAAGTTACGATGAACTTGTGGCAGACAATAACATAGATGCTGTTTATATGCCGTTGCCAACTGGACTTCATTACGAGTGGGGCAAAAAGGTTCTTTTGTCGGGAAAGCATTTGCTTAGCGAAAAGTCGTTGGCTTGTTCCTATGACGAGGTAAAGGAATTGGTAGATATTGCCAGAGAAAAGCATTTGCTAGTAATGGAAAATTTCCAGTTCCGTTTCCATACGCAGACACAATGGGTTCTTGATATAGTCGCTTCTGGCAAACTTGGTGAAGTGCGTTGCTTCCGCAGTTCTTTTGGCTTTCCTCCGTTCAAGGATGCCGACAACATAAGGTATAGCAAAAATCTTGGAGGAGGAGCCTTGCTTGATGCTGGTGCCTATACGGTGAAAAGCATGAAGGTCATTCTTCCTACTGAAAATTTCAGATACAAGTCCTCGACTATGGTTACACCAAATGGCAGTGAAGTAGATATATACGGAGGTGCTTATTTTGAAAGTGATAATGGCGTAGTTGCAGAACTGGCATACGGTTTCGACAATTATTATCAGTGCGGATTCGAAATTTGGGGTAGCAAAGGCAAGTTGACATCCACAAGAGCATATACGGCACCGGCAAATTTATCTCCGAAGGTTATCATAGAAACGGCAGACGATGGCAGGAAAGAATTTGAACTTCCCTCGTGCGACCATTTTGCTGAGGTCGTGAAATATTTTGCAGAATGTGTTGACTGTGGCGATTTTGAAGATGAGTACAACCAGAACTTGTTGCAGGCAAAGATGCTGAATGAAATGAAGGATGGCTCCAAAAAATGATTAACTTTGCAAGGATTTATTGATAAAAAGATTTTATGGCAGTAGATAAAAAGAACATATATGTTACTCAGCCTACGCTTGCTCCGTTGGGAGAGGTTACGGAAATAATGCAGAGAATTTGGGATTCTGGAATAATGACACACAATGGACCGTTGGTACAGCAGTTCGAGAAGGAAACCCAGGCTTTTCTCGGTTGTTCAAACTTGGTTGCATGTACAAATGGAACAATAGCCTTGCAGATGGCTATTCGTGCATTGGAATTAAAGGACGAGATAATTACTACTCCTTTTACCTTTATTGCAACAATCAGTTCCATAATGTGGGAGCATTGCACTCCGGTATTTGTTGACATTGACCCCGAAACTTTAAACATTGATCCCGAAAAGATAGAAGAGAAGATAACCTGCCATACGGTTGCGATAATGCCAGTTCATGTTTTTGGCAATGCGTGTGAAATAGACAGGATTGACGAGATTGCAAAGGCTCATAATCTGAAGGTTATATATGATGCAGCCCACGCGGTAGGAGTGAAATATAAGGGTAAATGTATATTTGATTACGGAGATGTTTCTGCAACGAGTTTTCACGCCACAAAGATGCTGAATACTGCCGAGGGCGGTGGCGTGATAACATGCAACAAGGAAATAGATGAAAAATTGCGCAGAATCCGGTTCTTCGGCTTTGAGAACCATGCAGATATTGTTGAGGATGGTTTCAATGGCAAGATGACTGAGGTTCATGCTGCATTAGGTTTGGCAAATCTTAAGTATTTGCAGGCTGCCCTTGATGACAGAAAAAAGAAATATGCGATTTATAAGTCGGAACTATCAAGGAATGCATCTCTTTCGTTCCAAAAGATAACATACGACTGTAACTATAGTTATTTTCCATTGATTTTTGCAACGGAGGCAGACTTGCTTAAGGCTGTGTCGAAACTTAACGAAGAGGGAATATATCCAAGACGGTATTTTTATCCGTCAGTAAATACATTTAGAAAGCTTGTGCCGTATGTAAGTATGCCCAAGTCGGAAGATATAGCAAGTCGGATATTGTGTTTACCATTGTACTATTCGTTGAGCGAAGAGGATATGGATAGGATTATAAGGCTTATTATCGGATAGTATATTTTTATGATAAGAGTGCTTGACATTGAAACATTGCGAAGTGAATCGGAAGGTCAAATGTTCGATAGGAAAAGTGTGCGTATCAACGACAAGGCGACCACACATTTCTCTCGTAATCCTAAAATCGCAAACGTCTTGCACGATTATGGCTTTGTGCGAGAATTCGGTGAAGGTGTTAATCGTATTTATGAAGAGATGGAGAAGGCGGGATTGCCGGTGCCTGAATTCAGGCAGACCGACTTTATTATGCGTGCTACCATACGAAAAGTTGAAATTAATCATGAACTCAGACAGAAAAATGTCCCAGAAAATGTCCCAGAAAAATCAAAAAGAAATATCCTTGATGACATAAGGAAAAATCCTCATTTGACGCTAACAGATTTGGCAGAAAAGTATTCCGTGGATATAAAGACAATAAAACGCGATATTGGTGTTTTGAAGCAAAAAGGGTGTATTGTAAGGATTGGTTCTGATAAAGGTGGTTACTGGAAAATAAATGATTCGGTAATTGATATGGAACATCTGCCAGAAAATGTCCCAGAAAATGTCCCAGAAAAATCACATAGGCACATCTTAGATGACTTAAGGGAAAATTCCCGGTTGACAATAACAGATTTGGCAAAAAAGTATTCCGTGGATATAAAGACAATAAAGCGTGATATTGAAACTTTAAAACAAAAAGGTTTAATCACTCGTATTGGACCCGATAAAGGTGGCTATTGGAAAGTAAACGAAAATGTCGATACTAAAACAGAAAATCTATGAAACTCGCTATAATGCAACCATATTTTATGCCGTATATAGGGTATATTAGCTTGATAAAGAATACAGATCAATTCATTTTGTTTGATACTGTACAATTTATAAGGCACGGTTGGATAGAAAGGAATAGGATATTAAAGCCCAATGAAGGTTGGCAATACATACAAGTACCTTTAATAAAGGATAATGGACGAGATACTGTCATAAAGAATGTAAGGATAAATAATGCTGAAAATTGGAAATCAAAGATTATAGCACAGTTACAGCATTATAAGAAAAAAGCTCCAAATTATTATAAAGTTATAGGCTTGCTTAATGATATTTTTAGTAATGATTATGAGGATATTGTTACTTTAAATAAAGTTTCGTTGGAAAAGATATGTAAGTATCTTGGAATAGATTGTGATATAAAGGTATTTTCTGAAATGAATCTTGATATAGAACCAGCAACAGCTCCTGACGAATGGGCATTGAATATATGCAAGGCTATAGATGGTGCAGATGAATACTGGAATCCAGTTGGGGGACTATCATTCTTTGACAGGAGTAAATATGAAAATGCTGGGGTGAAAATATATTTCCAAGAAATGGAACTTGAGGAATATGACCAGAAACGTTCAGAATTCGAATCAGGACTTTCTATTGTTGATGTTATGATGTTCAATTCGGTAGATGAAATAAATATGATGTTAGATAAATACCAGCTTATATGAAAAAAATAATAATATTTGGTGCTACAGGCTTTATTGGTACATATACAATAGAAGATTTAATACAGAGAGGTTATGAGATTGTCGCTGTCGGACATAGGTTGTCTGATAATGGTTATTTTAACAAGATGGGGATTAAATATTATTCTATTGATATTGCACAAAAAGAAAGTTTTGCAAAATTGCCGCTGTGTAATTTTGATGCAGTCTTACATTTTGCAGGTGCAATGCCAGGAATGATGGAAGGTTATTATCCTCATAGATATGTACAGACTATAGTCGAAGGAACTTTAAATGTTTTAGAATATACAATGGCAGTTTCTGCAAAAAAAATAATTTTTGCACAGTCTAGGGCAGATTCAAATTATTTGATGGGAAAAACACCAATTCCTTCGGATATTGAAAAGAAATTTCCGTTAGCATCAGATCATTCTATTTACTCTATATGTAAGAATGCTGCAGTTGATATGATTGAACATTTTTATTATCAATATGGAATAAAAAGATTTGTGTTACGCTTACCAACAATATATGGTTATCATCCCAATCCATATTTTTATGTAGATGGGGCGAGAAAAAGGATTGCTTATAGATATATAATAGATAAGGCATTGTTGGGTGAGCCAGTAGAACTGTGGGGAAATCCTGATTGTGCGAAAGAAATTGTGTATGTAAAAGACGCTGTTCAGGTAATACGTTTGTGTTTGGAGTCATCTTTGGATGGAGGAATGTATAATGTGGGAAGAGGTGTTCCTGTGTCTTTGAGAGAGCAAATAGAAGGAATTGTAAAGGTGTTTTCTCCTAAAAATAATCCATCAGTTATTATTCCTAGACCAGATAAGCCAGATGCTAGAGAATATGTTAATGACATATCAAAAACGCAAAAGGATTTGGGATATAAACCAGAATATGATTATTACAATTTGTTGATAGATTATAAAAAATATATGGAAAACGAACCCATGAAATTATTATGGGGAACAAAGGAAGATTATGATTAAAATATATATTCCAAATAATAATAAAGAAGAACGATTATATTCTGTTGGAACTATTTTCGAAACTTTTTTAGGATTAGACATTGATATTAAATATGTTAGTAGGTCTGATTATTTGTTAGAAATAGGGAATTGCAAAGTCGTTGTTGAAGATGTATTTTGGAATAAATACATAAAAGATGGTTCGTATTTAACAGAAATAGCAATTCCTCAAAGGATTTTTAATGATGATTTTGACGGTCGTCTTTTCCCTAGAATATGGGGTTCTGGTACTTATAATTGTGATAATGATATTTTTTATATTGGTAACGATATATTTGCCGAGGTATTTTTCTTTTTGTCGCAATGGGAGGAGTATGTATTAAGAAGAAAATTGTCTTTAACTATTGAGGAGAAACTTAATGAAGGAGAATTGTTTGTTATACGCCATGAATTAGAAAAAAGGTGTGTGGTTAACGAGGTCCTTGAGGTTTTTAAATATATATTGAAAAAATGCGGCATATGTGATTTTAGAGAGTGGCATTTTCGAGCAATGCTTACCCATGATGTTGACCGTTGTTTTTTGTCTTCTGAGCGTGTATTGTGTGAAAATGTTTATAAGATGTTAATGGATGGTCAGGTAGATAGAGCTACTCGAATAATGGGGGAATATCTCAGTTATGAATATGGAGTTAATCCATTTGATTCATTTGATGCCTTAATGGATATGGCAGAATTAGGCGGGTTAAAGGCACATTTCTATTTCAAACCATGCGTTGATGGGGATAGAGGTTTTACATATTCAATAGATGATTATAGGGTTGTTAAGGCTATTAAAAACATAATCAGTCGAGGACATTATGTTGGGGCGCATTTTTCTGAGAATGTTTTATATTCATACAGTAAGATGCGAGATGAGTATAATAGGTTGTCAAAATATGTTGACTTAAAGATTGATGGCGGGACAAGGATGCATGGCTTGTTTTACGATGAAAATATATTTGTAAATTTATCTCTTTTGGGTTTTGTTTATGATACAAGTGTAGGTTTGCAGAAAAAAACAGGTTTCAGAACTTCTGTCTGTTATCCCTATAAAGTATATGATTTGAAAAATAGAAAGACATTAAATATTGAACAACAACCTTTTGCTTGTATGGATTCTGTATCTATTAGGTTGAATCAAAATCCAGATGATTTCTTTGAGGATATAAAAAATGTTATTGATGAAGTATACAAATACGGAGGTGTATTTGTATCAAATTGGCATAGTAATTTGTGGAATGTACAGGCTCGATTAGATTTTAAATTTGTGTATAGAGCTATGGTTGATTATATAAAAGATTTGCAAAATGTTGAGGACAGAATCTGATATAAGGAAGGATTGGCATAATTCTGATGGGATAATGGTAAGTATTTGCTGTATATGTTATAATCAAAAAGACTATATACGTAAGTGCTTGGATGGAATTTTTATGCAAGTTACAAATTTCCCTTATGAGATATTGTTACATGATGATGCATCAACAGATGGAACAACTGATATAATTAAGGAGTATGAGAAAAAGTATCCTACAATTTTGAAGCCATTATATGAAGAGGAAAATCAATGGGAAAAAGGTCTTAGAGGGTCATTTGTGTTCAATTTACCAAGGTCAAAAGGTAAATACATTGCGTTTTGCGAAGGTGATGACTATTGGACAGACCCGCTTAAGTTGCAAAAGCAGGTGGATTTTTTGGAGGGGCATGAGGATGTTCGGGTATGTTTCCATAGAGTGAACGTTATTGTTCCGAATGAAAGAAAAATGCTAGAGGATTATCATGTAATAGATGTTCCAGGAGAATCATCGATAATTGATTTGGCAAAAATAGGGAATTATATTCCAACTAATTCTGCGATGTATAGAAATGACAATCAAGTTTATGCAGATGTGAGCAAAGTTGGTTCTACACCTATTGGCGATTATACATTGTGGATGATGTGTGCGCAGTATGGTAAAATATACAAATTGCCAGATAATATGGCTGTATATCGATATGGCGTGGGATCTTGGCAGTCTAAACCGAAAATATGCCAATACATTAATATTCTTAATTTGTTAAATCGTTTAAGGATGGTTTTGCATGATGTTCAGGCTATAAAAGTGTTAGATGATAGGATAAATGATATGACTTCTCAAATAATAGACATGGAACGTAAGGATAAAGAGCAATTAAAAATGATAAAAGGGTCGCGTACCTATAGATTAGGAAATTTTATTGCCAAGCCAATGAACTTTGTGAGGAAGATTTTTAAAGGTTAAATATATGAACTTGATAAGAAAAATAAGAGAACATATTAAATACAGGTATGGTGGAGGAAAGAAATCGCAAGAAGAAAGCAGGCAAAGATGTAACATTCATCCATCATGTATATTAAGGTCTTTTTCTACGAGATTTGATAATCCTATTGATGGTAAAATTTATTTGACAATAGGAAAGGATTGCATTGTGTCTGGTTCGTTTATATTTGAGTCGCAGGAAGGAAAGATTACAATAGGGGAACATTGCTATATCGGCGGTGGGATGTATATCAGTCATTCCTCCATTGAAATAGGAAATAATGTAACAATAGCATGGGGCGGAACTGTATATGACCATGATTCTCATTCCTTGGATTATCGAGAAAGAAGAAAAGATATTGATGACGAATTAGATGATATTAGGAATGGAAGGAATTTTATTCTTCATAAAGATTGGTCTAATGTAAACACGAAGCCAATAAAAGTATGTGATGATGCATGGATTGGGATGAACGCAATAATATTAAAGGGTGTGACAATTGGGCAAGGTGCTATTGTCGCAGCGGGAAGTGTTGTTACTAAGGATGTGCCAGCATGGACTGTTGTTGCTGGTAATCCTGCTATTGTTGTGAAAAGTATAGATAAGAAATAACGAAGATATGAAAATAATAATAATTGGGTCAAAAGGTTTTATTGGAAGTCATTGTAAGGATTATTTTCAGAAAAAGCATGAAGTTTGGGGGTGTGATATTGTGTTGGATTACAATGATAAGCAATATATTGTAATTGATTCAATTGATGCAGATTTTGCATCAGTATTTAGTACGCATAAATTTGATTTATGCATAAATTGTTCTGGGGCTGCTAATGTTCCGTTTTCATTAGATAAGCCGTTGAATGATTTTGGATTGAATGTACTTAATGTTGCAAGAATACTTGATGCAATCAGATTATATAATCCAAATTGTAGATTTGTTACAATGTCGAGTGCTGCAGTATATGGTAATCCTAGTGCATTGCCAATTAGCAAGGATTCTGCTTTGGCGCCAGTGTCTCCTTATGGTTACCATAAGGTTATGGCGGAGCATATTTGCGAAGAATATTATAGGTTTTGGGGAGTTAAAACTTGTTGCTTGAGGATATTTTCTGCGTATGGACCAGGTTTGAGAAAACAGTTGTTTTGGGATTTGTATAATAAGTTTAAAAATAATGATGTAATTGACTTATGGGGAACAGGCAATGAGACAAGAGATTTCATTTATATATCAGATTTAGTTAGGGCGATTGAGTATGTTGTTGAAAATGCTGATTTTAAGGCGTCGGCAGTAAATGTTGCCAATGGTATTCAATCGTCAGTACATGCTGTTTCTGAAATATTTGTAAGAATAATGAAATCTGATAAGACTGTTAGGTTTAATAACGAAGAGAGAAAAGGTGATCCCATTTATTGGCAGGCTGATATATCTGATTTGAAAGCATGGGGATATGAACCCCTTGTAAGTCTTGAGGAAGGTGTGAAAAATTATATAGAATGGGTAGAAAGAGAACAATAATAGGATTGGTGTATCGTCCAGTTGATACATGGATAGCTGGCGCATATTATGTACAGAATATCATATCTGCCTTGACGCTATGTGACGATAAAGATTTGCCTATCATAAAGGTATATTGTAATAATGAGTCTGATTTTATTGATTTGCATGAGACTACCAAATATCCATATTTAAAAATGCGAATTATAAAGCATGAGCATAATATTTGGTTTTATAGATTCAGGTATCGTTTGGAAAAGTATTTTAAAATAAAGTTTCCTAGTCTTAATGCTTTTTCAAGGAAGACAGAAAAAGACAAATTTGTTTATCCTATTCACTTTTTGTCAGAAATTATTGATAAGAGTAAAGCTTTGGGGTGGATTCCTGATTTTCAAGAAAAGTATCTTCAGAATTTTTTTAGTGAGGAAGAGTTGGTGGCAAGAAATGAATGGCAGAAGGATTACATAAGAAATAATGTGCCTGTTGTGTTTAGTAGTGAGGATAGTCTGACTGATTTTTATAAATTTCATCCAGAAGGGAAAAATATAAAAACTTTTGTCTTGCCATTTGCAGTTACTCATCCTGATATTTCAGGTGAAAATATAGATGCAATTAAGACCAAATATGGGATAAACAGACAATATTTATTTTGCGCTAATCAATTTTGGATGCATAAGAATCATCTTTTTTTGTTCAAAGCATTTAAGTCTGCTAAAGAAAAAGGATTTGATTTGCAACTTGTTTGTTCTGGTAAAATAAGCGATTATCGAAATAATGAGTATGGACAAACCTTATTGTCGTTTATAAAAGAAGAACATTTGGAAAAAGATATATTGTTGCTCGGATTTATTGATAGGAAAGAACAATTGTGTTTAATGAAAAAATCTTATGCGATAGTTCAGCCATCACTTTTTGAAGGTTGGAGTACTGTTGTTGAGGATGCGAAATGTCTGAATAAGTTTATTTTCTTATCAAACTTGAATGTCCATTTGGAGCAAAATCCAAGAAATGTGTCTTATTTCGACCCCAGGGATGAAAGTGACTTGGTTGATAAATTACTAAATGTAATACCGACAGCTTTTGAACAAAATTACCAAAATAATGTTAGAGATTTTGGTAATGCATTTATTGATATAATTAAAAAGTTTTAATTAATTTATGAAAACCGCATTAATAACAGGAATAACAGGTCAGGACGGAAGTTATCTGTCCGAGTTCCTTTTGGAAAAGGGATATGATGTGCACGGTTTGATTCGTCGTTCATCTGTGGACTATAGGGAGCGGATTGCACATTTGGAAGGACATAGGAATTTTCATCTTCATTATGGCGACCTTGGCGATTCTCTTGGCATTATACAGGTAATAAATAAGGTAAAACCTAATGAAATATACAATCTCGCGGCACAGAGCCATGTGCAGGTAAGTTTCGATTCTCCAGAATACACAGCCAATGTAGATGCAACAGGTGTATTGAGAATTTTGGAGGCAGTTCGTCTGTGTGGATTGGAAAAGACTTGCAGGATATATCAGGCAAGTACATCAGAATTGTATGGTCGCGTGGAGGCTGTTCCGCAGAACGAAGATACCCCATTCCACCCCTATAGTCCGTATGCCGTGGCAAAGCAGTATGGATACTGGATTGTAAAGGAGTACAGGGATGCATACAATATGTTTTGCTGCAATGGAATTCTTTTCAACCATGAGAGCGAACGTCGCGGCGAGACTTTTGTAACTCGCAAGATAACGCTTGCTGCTGCCCGCATAGCGCAGGGCAAGCAGGATAAGTTGTATCTCGGAAATCTGTCAAGTTTGCGAGACTGGGGTTATGCCAAGGACTATGTGGAATGTATGTGGCTGATGTTACAGAATGAGAAGCCCGATGATTTTGTAGTTGCTACAGGTGAACAGCATAGTGTCAGGGAATTTTGTCAGTTGGCTTTCCATGAAGTAGGCATTGAATTGGAATTTAAAGGCGAAGGAGTCGATGAGGTTGGTGTTGACAAGGCAACAGGTCGGGTATTGGTTGAGGTTAGCCCCGATTTTTATAGACCAACCGATGTTGTGAATTTGCTCGGCGACCCGTCCAAGGCTAAACGCCTATTGGGATGGAATCCTAATAAGACATCGTTTGAAGACCTTGTAAAGTTAATGGTAAAGTCGGATATGGCTAAGATAGCATCGGAAGGTGCTGCCGCCAAGGTGAAGTTGAATCTGGAGGAATATTTGGAGAAGGGGATTGTGAAGTAAGTCTGGAGACGAAAGTTAATAGTTGAAAGACGAAAGAAGGAAGTTGAAGATGGAAGTTTTCTCATATAAAAAGTTACAGGTATATACAAAGATTCAGGATTGGGTTTTGATGGTGTATGCTTTGATAAAAAAATTTCCGAAGGAAGAAACTTATGCTTTAGCTGATCAACTGCGCAGAGCATCGGTATCAGTACTGTCTAATATAGCAGAAGGTGCCAGTAGATCTTCTGGACGAGAATTTGGTCATTTTGTGGAGATTAGCTATGGTTCATTGATGGAAGCTCAATGCCAATTGGAATTGGCCAATTTATTAAATTATATATCAAATAGTGAATTAGAAGAAACAAATAAATATACGATAGAAATTGCAAAAATGCTCTCAGGATTGAAAAAATCATTAAAAACAAATAGTGTGTCAAACTCTCAACTCTAGACTTTAAACTCTCGTCTATATGAAACAGAATTCAAAAATATATGTCGCAGGTCATCGTGGAATGGTAGGTAGTGCAATAGTTCGCGAACTTCAGCGCCTTGGATATACAAATATAATAACCCGTACCCATAAGGAATTAGACCTATGCCGTCAGGAAGATGTGGAAAAGTTTTTCGCTCAGGAGAAACCCGAATATGTTTTCCTCGCTGCGGCTAAAGTAGGTGGTATTATGGCAAACCAGAATGCATTGGCGGATTTTATGTATGAGAACATGATTCTCGAAATGAATGTTATTCATTCGGCATGGAAGAATGGTTGCAAGAAACTGGAATTCCTCGGTTCGAGTTGCATTTATCCCCGTATGGCACCGCAGCCAATGCCCGAAAGTTGCCTGCTGACATCAGAATTGGAGAAAACCAACGAGGCATACGCACTGGCAAAGATTAGCGGGCTTAAGTATTGTGAATTTCTCAATCGTCAATATGGTACTGATTTTATAAGTGTAATGCCAACTAATCTTTATGGACCAAACGACAATTACCATCCCGAACATAGCCATGTGTTGCCGGCTTTGATAAGGCGGTTTCATGAAGCTAAGGAAACCAATCTGCCTGAGGTCGTATGTTGGGGCGATGGAAGTCCGTTAAGGGAATTCCTATATGTTGACGATTTGGCAAACTTGTGCGTATTCCTGATGAACAACTATAGTGGAAATGAAACGGTAAATGCTGGAACAGGAAAAGAATTGACGATAAAGCAGCTTGCGGAACTTGTCGCTCGGGTTGTCGGTTACAAAGGTGAAATAAAGTGGGACGCAACCAAGCCCAATGGTACACCACGCAAGTTGTTGGATGTAAGCAAGGCAACAAAGTTAGGGTGGACATACAAGACAGAACTTGAAGATGGAATAAGGTTGGCGTATGAAGACTTTTTGAATAATCCTATAAAGGTGGAAAGGTAAAAGAATGAAGTTGTCAATAATAATACCTACATATAATAGTTCTAAGGTTATCGGAAGGGCTTTGGATAGCATTGTCGCGCAGACCTTTGGCGATTGGGAAGTGTTGGTTATGGATGGGGCTTCTAAGGATAATACAGGTGAAATTGTAAAGTCATATAACGATGAGCGCATAAAGTTCTATTCCGAACCAGACAAAGGCATATACGATGCAATGAACAAGGGAATTAAAAAGGCACAGGGGGAATGGCTGTATTTTTTGGGTAGTGATGACTGGCTGTATGATAAAGATGTGTTGGCTTACTTTTTTATTGACAACGACTTCTCGGAGTATGATGTAGTATATGGGGATGTGGATGCACCACAATTGATAGATAATTATAAGGGAGCATGGTCGTTGGATAATTTAAAATACAACAGGTGTCATCAGGCAATATTTTACAGAAAATATATGTTTGATAGATTAGGATTGTATAATACCAAATATAAAATTAAGGCTGATCATGATTATAATCTAAAATGGTATTTGGATTTGAGGACACATTCAAAATATGTAGAAAGGATTATTGCAAAATTTTGTGAAAATGGTGTTAGCAGCAATAGTATTGACTATAAATTTAATAAAAATATATATAAATTAATTCTTGCTAGTGGTCGTAATACGTTGGATTACGATTACGTAATGTTGTATCTTGATAAGTGGGCGTATGTTGAAAGAAGAGAAAGAAGATTGATTAAGTATTTTCAATTATATTTGCGAATGAAGGTATATGAATTAATGCATAAGCATATTAAAAGATTATGAAAATTTTTGCTATAGTTGTAACATATAACGGAATGCGTTGGTACGACCGTTGTTTTGGAAGTTTACAAAACTCAGATATGCCAGTTGAAACTATCGTTATTGATAATGCATCAACGGACGAAACGGTATCGTACATAAAAGAGCATTTCCCTGAAATATATTTAATTGAATCCAAAGAAAATTTAGGTTTTGCCAAGGCAAATAATATTGGAATTCGTAAAGCTTTGGATAATGAAGCCGATTATGTATTCTTGCTTAACCAGGATGCATGGGTAGAGAAAGACACTTTGTCAAAACTTGTGCAAACTTTTGATGAAAATGAAAATGTTGGAATAGCATCGCCTGTTCATCTAAATGGGGAATATACGGGGTTGGATTGGGGATTTGTTTGGGGGCTTCCTCAAAATGCGATATCTGATGCTTTTTTGGGTAAACTAAAAAAGTATTATATATCATCAGCTGTTAGTGCAGCTGCGTGGCTAGTTAGTGCTGATTGTGTGAAAAAAGTTGGCGGGTTTGATACGTTGCTTTTTAAACATTATGGCGAAGATAATAATTATTGTCAAAGGTTAATTTATCACAAATACAATCTTTTGATAAATACAACATGTTCTATATGTCATGACCGAACGCATAGGCAAGGGAAAGATGAGGTTGAGTATAGAGATAAACTTTTAAAAAAATATGATGTTTATACTAAGGTTAAGTATGCAGATGTTAACAATAGTTTCAATTTTTCTCATTTGAGATGGTGTCAGATAAAATTCTTGATTAAATCAATTCTAAAATTATCATTTAAGAATATTAGAGTTTTTAGACAAAATATGAAGAATCTTAACCTTATAGAACAGTCTAGAACACTGAATATAAAAGGAGGTCAAATTTGGTTATAAAATAGCTATTGTTTTGAATGTAATATGAATAACAAATTTGTCATATACACAGCAATTGTCGGAAATTACGATGGTATTCAGCAGCCAGATGTTGTTGATGATAGGTTTGACTATATATTGTTCTCAAATGATATAAAGGAGGAGAATGTTGGAGTATGGCAAGTGCGTCCAATAAACTATACCAATGAGGTACAGACAAAGGTTGCCAGATGGGTGAAAACTCATCCCGAAGAGTTGTTGCCTGAATATGAGTGTAGTGTATGGATTGATGCCAGAGTTATAATAAGAAGCCAATATATATACGATAAAACTATCAATTTGTTTGATTCTGGGAAAATATTGTCCTTGCAGACAAATCCAGATTTTGATTGCATATACAAGGAGATGACAAGGATGCTTTTTTTGCAATGGGAATCAGAACGAGTTATTGTATCTTGGGGCCATTACTTGAGAAGTGATAATTATCCTAGAAATATAGGAACTAAAGAAACTGGATTGTTATATAGAAAACATTCAGATGAAAAAGTTAAACAATTTGATGAATTATGGTGGTGGTGTATTGAGAATTATTCAAGAAGAGATCAATTTTCGTTTAATTATGTATTGTGGAAATTGGGAATAGAGTGCAATCCTTTCTTGCCCGATATAGTTGGTGTGCGTACATCAAAATATTTAATTTTAGCAGATCATGCTAATTATAAAAATAAGAAATTATCTGCGGTGAAATGCAGTTTGTTATTGCTGTATTATTATAGACATGCAAATGAAACAAATGAAATTGTGGATGCTTATTATTGGATATATGGACGGAAAAATCCCATATTGTGGCTAAGGATTGTTGGATTATTATATGCGGCAAAACATGTAATACTATATTGTTTTGGCAAAAAAAATAATTATGAATATAAAAGATAATATGAAAATTCTCATCTATTCTCACGATTCTTCCTTTTATGGTGCGCCTAAGGCTGTGTTTGACTTGACAAATGAACTGCGAAAGGTGGATTATGAGATAATATATGCTATTCCTTGCAAAGGTAAGTTGGAAGAAAATCTAATAAAAGAAAAATACGAATATGTCATATTGCCAAATCCACAATGGATAGTTGCAGATAGGAAGCCTGATTATAGCAGGTGGTATTACTTTAAGCACTATGTAAAAAGTTTGTTGATTTTTATTAAATCATTTGTGGTTGCTTATAGAACGAATCTTAAGGCAGTAAAGGAGATTGAACCTGATGTTATATTTGTTAACACAAGTGTGGCTCTAGTAGGATTGTATGTCGCAAAGCATTTGAAAATAAAATCGGTTCTATGGATACACGAACCATTATGCAATAGGGTGGGGTGGCAGGTTCCCGCATTGTTGCCTAAAAGATACGTTGGTCGAGTATTGAATAAGGCTGATGTAATTATGGGACCGTCAAAATTTCTGAAAGACTATATTGAAAGGACATTCGGCATTTCAAGAATGCAAGTATTGCCTAATGCTATTGATTACATTCCGCAGTTGTCAGATGCCTATCCTGCATACACTTTCGGTATGGTTGGCTCAATATCAGAAAGGAAGGGTCAGCTTGATTTCTTTAGGGCAATGCTAAAAAATATGCCAGAAGCTAATCTGATTGTTTTTGGTACAGGAACGAATGATTATGCGCAGAAGTTATATGAGGAGGTTTCTAAGTATCCTCAAAATATCAAAATGTATGGATATGAGTCGGACTTGAATGTTATTTATTCGTCGTTTGATATATATGTAAATATGGGCATTGATGAGACTTTCGGCAGGACAACTGTGGAAGCGATGGGGGCTGGTAAATTGGTATTTGGTCGGCGGTCTGGTGCGACTCCTGAAATTATTAGGCATGGTGAGAATGGGTTCTTGTTTGACAATGTAGATGAAATATTTGAAATTCTGAAAGAGTATGATAATAAAGATGGTCATGAAATGTTACAATCGATTAGACGACGCGGATTAGAAACCTCTTTGCTTTATATGCCAGAAGAAATAATGAAGTGTTTTGATGCTGTGATGAAAGAAATAACTAAGTAAAAATTACATATTATGAATGAAAAACCTTTGTTTTCTATTTTAATGGCCAATTATAATAATGGTAAGTATTTGCAAGAAGCGATAGATAGTGTATATGCTCAGACATACGATAATTGGGAAATTATTATAGTTGACGATGCTTCTACGGACAATTCTGCAGAGGTGTATAAGACTTTGGTTAATGATGATAAAATCCATGTATTTTTCAACGGAGAAAATAAAGGATGTGGATATACAAAACATATGTGTGTAGAGTATGCGAATGGTGAATTATGTGGCTTTTTAGACCCAGATGACATTCTTTTGCCCAGAGCGTTGGAAGTAATGGTAAAAAAACATTGGGAACGAGATGAGGCTTCTATTGTGTGTTCCAGACATTACCGATGTGATGAAAATTTGAAAGTTATACGGGAAAGTCTATTGTTGGAAATACCTGATGGGGAAACTTATTTTACAATGAACAAGTATAGACCTTTGGTGTTTGCTTCGTTTAAAAAGGCTCTGTACGACAGGACGGTGGGTGTGTCTAAACACTATCGTGGTGCAGTTGACCAAGAGTTATATTTCATATTGGAAGAAGTCGGTCCAATATGTTCTGTTGATGAGTTTACATACAAATATAGGATTCACAATCAATCGGTGGCGCACTCAAAATCAACAGGTAGGGCTACTGCATATTGGAATATGATTGCAATATATGAGGAATGTGTAAGGCGTGGACTTGACCCTTTGAAATTTTCATATCCGCTTTTCGATGAAAGTGTTAAATTATATAGTAATTCCACTTCATATAAGTTGGGACGTTTTTTGTTGTCTCCTATTATTTGGTTAAAGTTAAGATTTAATAAATAAATTTTTGTCAATGAATAATTTTCGTCATTTTATAATAACAAGGTTTAATATTCCGTTAGGAAATGCCTATTCAACCGATAAGAGTGGGTGCGCAATAGATGAAGGTTGGCTAAAAGATAGAGTTTATCTATTTGAAAAATATTGCTTTCCGTCAATTTTGCATCAAGTATGCAATGATTTTTATTGGCTGGTATTTTTCGATAAGGAATCTCCTTTGTTTTTGATGGATAAGATATCAAGATGGAGATCGGAGTGCTCCCAGTTGGTTCCGATATATGTAACTGATTATGATGAATTTATGAGATGGTCAATGGTGGCGGCTATAGCTGAGAATTCTGTTGGATATGATTATGTAATAACTACGCGATTGGATAATGATGATGCTTTGTTGCCTGACGCTGTAAGGGAAATACAGAAAAACTTTATACCTCAACATAAAACTATCATTGATATAGAGGATGGTTATTGCTATGATGCCACCAAGAATGTGTTATGTCTTATGAAAAAGAATAAAAGCAATCAATTTATTTCATTAATAGAAGAAAGAAGTTTGGTTAAGACTGTTTTTAGACATAATCATAGACAATGGATTGGAGTGGCGGAGTTTATTGTGGTAAGTTGTCCTTTGTGGCTGGAAGTTGTTCATGAAAGGAATCTTTACAACAACATAGGAGGAGTTGCCTTGTTGAAAAAAGCAGATGCTGTAATTTATTTAAATTTGAAGATTTCTTTTGTTAATTCGCTGATGTATAGGGTAAGAAATGAATGTGTAAAGTATATAAAAAAGATGTTGAATAGGAATAGCTGAATATTGGATTGTGGTTTATTCCGAAAGATAATCGCCGTTAAAATTGGAATGTTGATGCCGAAAAATATTGTGTTATCTTTGATGCCGTAAGCATAAAAATCATATCTTTGCAGAAAATAAAATGCAATGAAGTATCCTATTGGCATACAGAGTTTTGAAAAAATAAGGACGGAAGGCTTCGTGTACATTGACAAGACCGCCTTTGTATATAAGCTTGCGAGCGAGGGTTGTTATTACTTTCTGTCGCGTCCGCGTAGATTCGGGAAAAGTTTGCTGATATCTACTATGGAAGCTTATTTCCTAGGAAAGAAAGATTTGTTTGAAGGCTTGGCTATAAGCAAGTTGGAAAAGGAATGGAAGTCTTATCCTGTACTTCATCTCGATTTGAACAGCAGGGAGTATAAGGATGAATCGTCGCTGGAAACAGAATTGAATCGACACTTGGAGCAGTGGGAAAAAATATATGGCGATGAATTTTGCCTGCGGGCATCCGAGGAACGATTCCTGCATGTGATAGACAAGGCTTTCGAACAAACAGGCAGGCCTGTAGTGATACTTGTCGATGAATACGACAAGCCGTTGTTGCAAACTATAGGCAACAATGTGCTGCAGGATATCTATCGGAGCAAACTTAAGGCGTTTTATTCTGTTTTGAAAACCCAAGATGCCAAGATACGCTTTGCATTTCTTACAGGCGTAACAAAGTTTGGCAAGGTTAGCGTATTCAGCGACCTTAACAATCTGACGGACATATCTTTCGACCGTAGGTACTCGGCTATATGCGGAGTTACAGAAGCTGAACTGCACGAGTATTTTGATGCAAGCGTGGCGGAATTGGCTGATGTAAATGGCATGACAAAGGACGAGTGCTACGGCCAGTTGAAATTGGATTACGACGGTTACCACTTCGACTGGAACACTCCTGGGATTTATAATCCATTCAGTTTGCTAAATACACTTTCGAGCTGTCAGTTCCGCGACTACTGGTTCGAGACTGGTACGCCAACTTTCCTTGTCCGTCAGTTGCAGAAAGCAAATTATCGTCTCGATGAAATGACCGAGGAGAAACTATCTGCCGATACGCTTAATTCCATTGACATAATGGACGAAAATCCATTGCCATTGTTGTATCAGAGTGGCTACCTGACTATAAAGGATTACGACACTGAATTCAAGTTCTATACTCTCGGTTTCCCAAACAGAGAGGTTCGCGAGGGCTTTGTAAAGTATTTGCAGCCTTATTATATGCCAAAGAGTACAGGAAGGTCAAATTTTGATGTTTCAAAGTTTGTCAATGAAGTTAGGTATGGCAAGGCGGAAAGTTTTATGCAGAGGTTGGAGGCGTTCTTTGCCAATGGCGACTATTCCCTTATGGGCGACAAGGAACTGTATTTCCACAATGCCATGTATGTGTTTTTTACATTGCTTGGTTTTTATGTCGATGTGGAGCGTCATACGACCGATGGCAGGATGGACATGCTTGTGCAGACCAAAGACTACATCTACATCTTTGAGTTCAAGATAGACCAGAGTGCCGAGGTTGCTCTGAAGCAAATAGAAGAAAAGGGTTATGCACGACCGTTTGCAGACGATTCGCGTAAATTGTTCAGGATAGGGGTGAACTTTTCTACGGAAAAGCGTTGCATCGATGATTGGAAAGTATTATAGTATAAAGTTGTTCCAAATAAATATTGTAAGCAGATGTTTCTTTGCAAAAAATAACCGCCGTTATTTTAGCGGTGGTTATTTTTTGGAGTAAGGTTGCTACCGAAAAATATTTTCCTGTTTTAATATCGTAATAATAAAAATTATATCTTTGCGAAAAATAACCGCCGTTATTTTAGCGGTGGTTAAATTTAAAGAAATTATGAAGTTTTACGACAGGCAAAAGGAACTTGAAACTCTTGAGAATGTGCGGAATACTGCATTTAATGTCAATTCTCAGATGACTGTTGTTACTGGCAGGCGTAGAATTGGTAAAACCAAACTCATTCTCAAAAGTTGCGAAAATACACCTACGGTTTATTGGTTTGTGTCGCGAACAAACGAGGCCGAATTGTGCCGGCAGTTTGCCGAAATTATAAGGCAATCGCTTGGTGTGTTCGTGCCAGATGGGATAAGTAGTTTCAGCGATGTGTTCCAGATGTGCATGGAAATAGGAAAAAACAGAAAATACAATCTTATCATTGATGAATTCCAGGAATTGTATCAGATAAATGCTTCCGTTTTCAGTTATATGCAGAACATTTGGGACAGTATGAA
This sequence comes from Clostridia bacterium, assembly GCA_017522515.1. The sequence goes on along the minus strand of JAFWZH010000307.1, from coordinate 6,034 downwards.
AGACATTACCAATGTCAATCTCATAGTAAGCGGTTCGGTATATACTATGATGCATAAGATATTTCAGGACAGCAAGGAGCCGCTATATGGCAGGGCGAACTGCATTATGCGGGTAAAGCCTTTCTCTGTTGATGTTTTGAAGCAGATACTTGGAGATTATAATCCACACTATACCAATGATGATTTGCTTGCGCTCTATGCTTTTACTGGCGGAGTTCCGAAATATATCGAATTGCTGATGGACAGGAAATCAGTTTCTGTTCGTAAGATGATAAGCCAGATGACCGAAGAAAATTCAATCTTCATCGAGGAAGGCAATGTGATGCTGATACAGGAGTTCGGAAAAAAGTACGGAATCTATTATTCGGTTCTGTCTGCCATTGCTTCTGGTGTCAACGAGCCGTCGAGGATTTCACAGGTTACTGGACTGAGTACGCTGGGCGGCACTCTTTTGAGGCTGGAGGAAGATTATGATGTGATAGCAAAGAAGCGTCCGATTTTTGCGAAGGAAGGTTCGCAGACGGTACGCTACGAGATAAAAGACCATTTCCTTAGGTTTTGGTTTCGATATATTGTTCGAAATCAGAATCTTGTCCAGACAGGTCATTATGAGCGTTTGCGTGAAGTTGTGTCAAACGATTATGAGACATATTCGGGCAAGGAGCTTGAGGATTATTTCAAGGACAAGATTATGCAGACCGAACCGGTGGAAAGCATAGGGTCGTGGTGGGAGACTTCTCGCAAGGCAAACAAGACCAACGAGCAGAACGAAGTGGATATTGTTGCAACCTATTACAACGAAAGGAAAGTTCTGATTGCCGAGGTAAAAAGGCAGAGAAAGAACTTCAAGCCAGAAAAATTTCAGGAAAAAGTTGAGAAGTTGCGCAATCATCTATTTTGTGACTATGCAGTAGAAACAAAATGTCTTACGCTGAATGATATGTAAATTGTTAATCTAAATCTTCTCAATGAAAACCTTCTATAACATATATCTCTTTATCGCTCTTTATTTCTACCGTTTTCTAGCATGGATTTGCGGTGTTTTTCTGCGTAGGCGAAACGCAAGCGACGGTGTATTGTTTCTGGAAAATTTTCCTATAGAGAATGCCGGATACCAATATAGGGCGTGGAAGTGGAAAACGGAGTTCGAGAAGAATGGTTTGCGCTGTGAGGTGTGGACGATATTTCCCGACAAAAATGTCTTTGAAGCGCAGTTCAGAAATATGCCATTGCTGTATATTAGGGCTATGAGGAAGAGATTCCGTCAGTGTATTTGCGCAAGAAAGTTTAAGACTGTAATTGTCAGGAGAGAACTATTGCAATTTAATGACTACGGCAACCTGTTTATGGAAAAGTTTCTGCAGAAGATTCATCCTAATGTGATGCTCGATTTTGATGACGACATATCTGCATCAAAGAGGGAGCCGAGAACAATAGTCAGTATATATGGCAAGTTGATGGGGGAGTGTGGCAATAAGTTTAATGATTCCCTGAAATTGTACAGGCGATTTGTCGTGGGCTCTAATTATCTGAAGGGGAAAGTATTATCTGAAAACAAAAACATTGATGACAATGCCGTTTTGGTTATGCCGACTTGTGTCGATTATGATGAGTATCCTGCCAAAGTTTATGATGATGGTGCGACCGAGATTGTTTTGGGGTGGATTGGAGGAAATCACAATTTGCATTATTTGGATATGCTTGTGGGACAATTGAATAGGTTGGCTGCTGATTATAAGTTTAAGCTTGTTGTTGTGGCTGGTCGGGATTATCAGAATACAGAGGCAAAATTCAGGATTGAAAACCAGAGATGGAGCCTTGATTCAGAAAAGGACCTGATAAGAAGTTTTGATGTCGGTCTTATGCCTATTGAAAATAATATTGTAGGTCGTGGCAAGTGTGGTTTCAAGCTTTTGCAGTATATGGGATTGGGGGTTGTCGGTGTGGCGACAAATGTTACTGTAAATGGGGAGATTATAGAAGATGGAAAGAATGGTTTTCTTGTAAAACCGGATAACTCAAATTGGTATGATGTGCTGAAAAAAGTGTTATCTTTGCAAGAAAAATTTTCAAATATTGGTAAGTCTGCACGCGATACGGTTCAGGAAAGATATTCTTTCTCTGCAAATGCGGAAAGATTTGCAAAATATCTAAACAAAAAAAAGAAATGACTTTTCTCAAAAAAATATTGACAGATATTAAGACCTATTATAAGATAAATTCCGTTTATCCCCGTCGATATAAGAATTCAAAAATAGAATCTTATATAGTTGACGAATCGATTCTTGGCGAAGAGCTTATTATAAGGAAGGATGTATTTATAAGCAATTCTTTAAAGCGTTTGGGAAGTTATACATATATAGGCGATAGAGCCGAAATTTTGAATTGCGATGGAATTGGCAGGTATGTATCAATATCGCACGATGTGAAAATAGGATTGGAAAACCATAAACTTGACGGAATAGGCACAAGTCCTGTGTTTTATTCAAAGCAGCGTGGTTGGGTTGATAGAAATTATATTGAAAGGCAGGTGCCTGTGGCTGTAGGTGACGATGTTTTGATTTCGGCCAATGCAATGATAATGTCTGGTGTCAAAATAGGTACTGGAGCAGTTGTTGGAGCTGGTGCTTTTGTCAACAAGGATGTGCCGCCATACGCTATAGTGGCAGGAATTCCTGCAAAAATAATCAGGTATAGGTTCGATGAGGCGACAATTGAGCGGTTACTTAAATCGGAATGGTGGAAATTGGATAAAAGCGAGTTGGTAAGGCATAAGGACCGCTTTTCTGATGTTAAGGCATTTTTGGATGAATTTGAAAAAAGGTAGAAATGAAGAAGGTTTGCGTACTTTTAAATGGTGGAATAGCAAGCGATTCTAGGGTAATACGCGAAATAAAGACAATGTCTAGAGTTGCGGATGTTGATCTTTATTATGTATATGGCAAGGACTCAGACAAAGATATTTTTGGTGATAATGTTCGTTTGTTTTCTTGTGAAAAGAAAGAAGGCATAAAGTCAAGATTTGTAAAGCACACCTGCTTTTACAACGAATTTATGTTCTTTGTGCCCGAGGTTCTAAAGCAGGGCATTGCATACGATTATATATGGGCCAATGATTTGCCGGACTTGAAGCCAGCGTTGAAATTGAAAGAAAAAATAGGTTCTAAGGTGATATACGATTCCCACGAAATTTTTGTCGGCACATTGAATCAGTTTTTTCCGAGCAAGGCGAAATGGTATAAATCAATATTGTATAAGACGGCTTTGTTTGTGATGTCAACGCTCGGAAATAGGGCGGAGAAAAAAATGGTAAAAAAGGCAGATGAGTTTGTGACAACAAGTATTTCGTTTAAAAATTATTTCAAGAACAAATATAAGAGGGATGATATACAAATTGTTATGAATTGTCCGAATATACAAACAGCAAATGATTTTTATGATTTCCGCAGTGAATATAATTTGTCCAGTGATAGTTTTGTATTGTTGTTTCAGGGTCGACTAAATGCAGGACGGGCATTGATTGAAATGATAGAGTCGATGGCTTATGTGAAATCAAATGTGCATCTGTTTGTTATTGGTGATGGAACATTGAAAAAGGATATGCAGAAGCGGATGGCAGAACTTTCGTTGCAAGAAAAAGTACATTTTATTGACGAGGTGCCATCGTCAGAATTACTTCGTTACACAAGAGGAGCCGACGCAGGAATCAATCTTCAGGCAAGTATAAACATAAGCAAGCATCTGGCTTCTGCCAATAAACTTTTTGAATATACACATTCGGGTATTCCGACAATAGGTTCCGATGTGCCGGAAAACAGATTGATTATTGAGAAATATGATTTGGGTATGTTGGTAAGAAACAATCCCAAAGAAATAGCAGATGCTATTAATAAGATGTCAGAATCGGACTTGTCAAAGTATAAGGACAATTGTAAAAAGGCAGCTATGGAATATAATTGGGAAAATCAAGAAAAGGTGATATTGGATTTGATAAAATAAATTCTTAACTTTGTTCCCAAATCATAGTACTATATGGAGCGATTCTTTAATACGGCAGGACCAATAAAAACCGACCTTCACTACTATATCGACCCGCTAAAGCGTTTCGACTTGGAAGAAGTTTTGTTGCTCATCAGACAGCAGAAATATTTTGTACTTCATGCCCCGCGTCAGACTGGCAAGACAACCTGTATGCTTGCGCTTCGCGACTATCTGAACGAACATGGTGAGTACATTGCTGTGTATGCAAATGTGGAAGGGGGGCAAGCTTCGCGTAACGATGTGCAGAGCGTAGTAAAATCTACCATAGACACACTGGCGGAACAGTTCCGTGGAATCGTGAAGAACGACATCCCTATGCAGGTTCGCGATGGGGTGCAACAGACTGGCAAAGACACAATGCTGGCCACCTATCTGCGCCGCCTGTCGGAGCGTATGCCAAAGCCAATAGTTCTTTTTATCGACGAGATAGATGCCCTTGTCGGTGACAGTTTGGTTAGTGTCCTTCGCCAGATTCGTTCCGGATATGCCGACCGTCCGAATGCTTTCCCGCAGTCGATTATCTTGTGTGGTGTCCGAGATGTTCGCGACTACCGCATAGTTCTTTCCAATCAGGACATTGTAACCGGCGGTTCGGCTTTCAACATAAAGGCTGAGTCGTTGCGGCTTGGCAATCTGACAAAGGAGGAAGTGCATGAGCTGTATATGGAACACACAAAGGCAACGGGACAGCAGTTCGACGAGGCATGTTTTCCGATGATATGGGAGGCGACTGCAGGACAGCCGTGGTTGGTGAATGCGCTTGGCTACGAGGTTACAATGCGGATGAAGGAGAACCGAGACCGAAGCATAAGGATTATTCCCGAAATGATATACAGGGCGCAGGAACGCATTATCTATCGCAGGGAAACACACATCGACATACTTATTGACAAGTTGAAAGAGGAGCGTGTGCGCCGAGTCATCGGACCTATTCTTGCTAACGACATGGAAGTCGATGATGCTCTATTTCCACAGGATGACATGCAGTATGTAATTGATATGGGGCTAATTACGCGTGATAGGCCCATTCGTATTGCCAACGGCATCTACCGCGAGATAATACCGCGCGAACTTACATGGACTACGCAGGAGAGCCTTGCGCAGCAGTCGGCTTGGTATATGAATCCCGACAACTGCATCAACATGGAGAAACTTATGCTCGACTTCCAGCAGTTCTTCCGCCAGAACGCCGATGCGTGGATAGAAAAGTTCGACTATAAGGAGAGCGGACCGCAGCTGCTTATGCAGGCATTTCTGCAGAGAGTTGTAAATGGCGGTGGCTACATCGACCGCGAATATGGTTTAGGTCGTGGTCGTACCGACCTTCTCATCCGCAAACCGCTTACCGACCATTATGGCGGGCCTATACAGCGCATAGTGCTGGAACTGAAAATTAAGCGTTGCAGCCTTGACAAGACAATAGAGGACGGTTTGCGCCAGACCTGGGAATATATGGACAAGGCTGGTGCAGTTGACGAAGGGCATTTCATAATTTTCGACCGAACTCCCGGTAAACCATGGGACGAAAAAATCTGGCATAAGGAATGTCAGTACAATGACCGAAAGATTATGGTGTGGGGAATGTAGTTCAAAAAGATGTTGGTATTGATAAATATTGTCTAATATGCCTGTAAAGATATTCATAAGCAGTGTCCAGAATGAGTTGCAAGGCGAACGCCGAGAACTGGCTAGATTTATTCGGCAGGATGCTCTTTTGCAAAAAATAAATGCTGGTTATATTGAGCAAGTTGGAACAGGCACTAATGATATGATAAATCGTTGTGTCTCAATGGGGTTGCAACGACCGGAATTTTATCAGCAGGAAGAATTCTGGGTTATACTCTGGAGAAGGACAGGTAATGAAACAGGTAATGAAATCAAGATGGATTTATTTGTCAAGCAGGTGATTGTTTCGATTGGAAGCCAGACATTGACGGCTAGGTCGATAAAGGAAAAGTTGGGACTGAGAGGTGATGATAATTTTAGAAAGAAT
>JAFWZH010000306.1 GCA_017522515.1 Clostridia bacterium | reverse complement strand
TTCCCATTCCGAACACAGCAGTTAAGGTCCTAGATGCAGACAATAGTTAGATGGTGACGTCTTGTGAAGATATGTATCCGCCGGTATTTATTCCTCCTTAGCTCAGTGGTAGAGCAATCGGCTGTTAACCGATCGGTCGTTGGTTCAAGTCCAACAGGGGGAGCCAAAAAACTCTCGTTCTTCGGAACGAGAGTTTTTTTATCCAAGCCGACAGGCTTGGTATATCATCACGACGCAGTCGTGTATATCATCGCCGAAGGCGTATATCATCACACGAAGTGTGTATTTATGTCGGCTTGATGATATACAACTTCTTTCGAAGTTGATGATATGCAATTCCTGCGGAATTGATGATATACAATGCTCCGCATTGTTTTTTCGTTGTTTCTATGCTATAATACACCCAAGGCGGTGATGATATGAAAAAGAAAAGAATTGCTTTGGTTGTTATTGGTGTTATTGTAATTCTTCTTGCAATAAATTTTTTTGTCAATGGTTTTGAATTTTCTATTTACGGTGTCTGCAGTTTTAATTCGAAATATTATGATTCTCCAAAAATCGCTTTTGAACAAAATGAGGAAATAGACATTTCGGAAGATATAGGAATAGCTGAAATTGATTCGCATAATGTGATGTATTTTGCTAAAACCGAAGATGGAAACATACTTGCTGCTCAGATGAAGTGTAAAAATGACGGCTATTTCTTTGTTGGCGATTATAGTTTGTCTTCTGATTATTCTTTTGAATCACTTTTGCCTAATGAGTATCCTTTTTCTAAGAACTGTATGTACAAGGAAAATGGTCTATTCAAGTGCAACTTTGAATATTTCATAACAAAAAAACTGGTTGATCCGAATATTGAAGGATGCACAGTTAAAAGATTTGATATAGGCACTGATGAAAATTTATATTTTGTATATAGAATTATAGAAAAATAATCTGACGGTAAAAATAATAACTAAAAAAATCCTCAGTTTTCAGGCACATTTCATTCGTGCCATTAAGTTCAAAACACCCAAAAATCCCGAATGCGAAAGCGTTCGGGATTTTACTTTATTACTTCTTACCTCTTCACTCTTACTTCAAATAATGTTTTGAACGGGATTTTTGGTAAGTAATAGTAAGAAGTAATAGGTAATAAGTTCGGTGTGGCTTCGCCACGATATTATAACAATGCTTTGTATTGATTTCCCCATTACTTTTATGCTACAATACATTTGGAAAATTTTAATTATATAATGTAGGAGATAGATATATGATGGATGAGAGATATGAGAATTTTTTGAAATTAAATTTCTATCAAATATATCCTAAGTCTTTTATGGATGCAAATAACGATGGTATTGGTGATTTCAATGGAATTACCCAAAAAATTCCATATCTAGCCGAGCTAGGCATAAATGCCGTGTGGCTTTCGCCTTGCTACAAGAGTCCCGGTGTAGACAGTGGATACGATATTTCTGATTATACTGATGTAGGTGAAGAGTTTGGTACACTTGATGATTTCAAAAAAATGCTGGATTGCTTTCATTCTTATGGAATAAAGGTAATAATAGATCTTGTTGTAAACCATTGTTCTACGGAACATATGTGGTTTAAAGAGGCTAAGAAATCGAGAGATAACCCGTATCATGATTATTTTTATTGGTTCGATGAAAAACCGAATGATTGGAGTGCATGTTTCGGCGGTTCCGCATGGCAGTGGGAGGAATCCGTAAAGCAATACTATCTTCATTCCTTTGCTGTTGAACAAGCCGACTTGAATTGGGAAAACCCAAAGGTTAGAGAAGAAGTAAAAGACATTATTGATTTTTGGGTGGATTTGGGTGTAGACGGTTTTCGTTGTGATGTACTTGATGAGATTTCAAAGGATATCGCGGCAGGTATTAACAGTAATGGACCGAGATTGCATGAATTTATTAATGAGATATTCGGACGTGAGAAAACCAAGCATTTATATACGATCGGTGAATGCTGGGGCGTAACAGAAGACTCAATAAAAGATTTAACCTCTGCTGAAAGAGGCGAGTTAACGACCGCATTTGTCTCCGGAAATATCGTTGGCAACAACAGAAGGTTTTATCTGCCTGAGAAGTGGGATTATGATATTATACACCGATTTTTTTCCAAAAATCAGGTAATGTATGAAAAGAACGACTTGATATTTGCTCCGTTCTTTGAAAATCACGATCAATGCCGTTGCATTTCCAAATTCGCAGATGATAAGCAATTACGGTTTGAGAGTGCCACATTTTTTGCAACTATACTTTACACGATGAAAGGTACACCGTTCATTTTACAGGGTCAGGAGTTCGGCACGCCTGACGCTTATTATAATTCTATAGATTATTTTGACGATGCAGAAACAATTGGTTTCTATAACAGAATGAAGGATGAGATAAGCGAAGAAGAACTGATACAACGCATCAATAGAGATAGCAGAGATAACGGCCGTCATCCAATAACTTGGAATGGTGAAATTAACGGCGGTTTTAACAGCGGAGCAAAACCGTGGTTACCCATTCACTCTCGTGTTAATGAAATAAATTTGGAACGTGACAAAAAAAGCAACAAATCCATATTTAAATACTTTAAAAAACTAATTGCCTTACGCAAATCTTCCAATGCGTTGATATATGGAGTTTTTGATGATATGACGGGAGATCGTAAAGATTGCTTTATCTATACGCGTACATATGGCGATGAGAAAATTTTAGTTATCTGCAATTATGATAAGTCAAGCGTGATTGATGTTCCGGCAAATTACGAAAAATTAGTAGGCAATTACGATGGCGAAAACAACGGTGTTTTCCGTCCGTTTGAATCTGTTATTTATAAAGTTCAAAACTCCCAGCAAACAATTGAAATGAATTCTGTAAAAATAATTTTCGACAAAGAAAAAACAAAAGAGTATCGCACGGATTTTAATAAACCTTGTGATTGTCAAGATTGCAGAAATTATTACAAAAATATTCAAAACAATTTTGAACTTGTTGAGTTTTTGAGTGGATTTGGAATTGATTATAATTGTACTGAAGAAGTTTTTTCTTGGGATTTAGGAAATGATAACGATGCATTAATTCATCACGAAGGCTATTACGGCGTTTTTGGTAAGATAGAAGGCAATGAATTTGATTTTGAAAAGTTTGGTGTAAAAATCACTTTTCAAAAGGTAGCTTCTGTTCCTTGCGATAGGACAGGAGAATATTTTTGGATATGTATCGAGGGAGAGTTCCCTTATATACTTGATGAAGAAAGAGATTTACCCATAACATTTTCTCAAAAACTTCAAAAGTTAGGTATAATCAGTAAAATCAAATCTATATTTAAGAAAAAATGAAGAAAATCCTCGGTTTTTTAACCAGTTCTTTTTTTATCCATTGCTAAAGCAATGATGATATGCGAAACTAAAGTTTTGATGATATTCAATTCCTTGCGGAATTGCAGTTGATAAATCACTTTTCGGTTGAAGCATATCATTCATAAATTGCTTGATTTAATTTGTACCGTGTTATATAACATAAACAAATAAACCAAGGTGGGGATAAAATGAGAATTCAGATTGCAGAAAACATAAAAAAATATCGCATAGCAAGGGGATTTACTCAAAGTGAGCTTGCGCTACTTTTGTCCGTTTCTCCTCAAGCGGTGAGCAGATGGGAAAACGGTCAGGCTTTTCCGGATATTACTTTTTTACCCTTGCTTGCAAAATATCTCAACGTAACCATAGACGAGATCATGGGGAGTGAAGGGCAACGAAGTAAATGTTTGAAAAAAGAGGTATTTGAACGCGAGATGGCAAACATTGACGATGAATCCGAAAGGGTGAAAAATGAACTTCGTATTCTTGAAATTTATGAAGAATTGGCACATACGGAGTTGCCTTATCTAATCAAATATTTTCGGAATTTAATGGATATAAAAGCCTATAAACGGTTTATACTAAATGATTTAGAGAGCCGAATTGAAAGCGCTCGGCAAATGATTCGAGATTTCCTGAGAATATCAAATATGCACGACCGTGTGACTCTGTTATGTACCGTGGCCGCCTTCGAAGACGAAGAAAACCTGACATGTTGGGCAGATGAATATCAGCTCCCTGAATATATTAGAGCAAACTTTTGGGATGAGCTTTTACTGACAAGATATGCAAGAGAACAAAACGTGAATAAATTGAGCGAACAAAACCAAAAAATCCTGTACGATCATATTAAAAACACTATTTATTATTTGACCGACAGTGTTCACGGTGATATTAGAGCACAAGGAACAGAATTTAGTGGTCTGGAAAGATATAAGACGGCGTTTGATACGCTCTCCATTTATTCGAAACAAGTAGACGATATTTTTATCTTCGAGCGAATTATAGCAGAGGTGAGATATGCGGAGGCTCTTTTGATTAACGGAAGCGTTGAGGAATGCCTCGCAATGTTCGCATTAGCTGTCGAGCATCTTTTAATACTGTATCAATTGCCTGAAAGAAGCGTGCTTTACGGCTCTGTTCCCGTGTTGGATTCCGTTCATATTGTCATCGATGTGAATAATAAGCTTGAGAAATGCGTGTTCAATATTGGAGGCTACGATAAAAATCCGCTGTTTGATAAAATTCGAGGAGATAAACGCATTATAAAATATATGGAGTTGTTGGGAAGATTTCTTCCGCAACGAAAATCTCGAAGCTGGGTAAATGAGAAAGGAAGCGATGTCCTCAATACTCAATGGGAAATGCTCCTAAACAGAGCAAGCAAGGAAGCGGATAAACTTTCAGACGGCAATGTGGTAGCGATTCTAACCTCTAAAGGCAATGTTGATTCTATTTCATTTCAGAACATAAATTCCTCAATCGAAGCAGAGAATGCTATGAAGTTTCTCATTGAAAAAAAGAAAAGCGGAGAAACCCAAATCGAGCGACTAATATGCATGTGGCACGATGGCAGTGTTGATCTGCCTTCATATGCTTTTCGAGAGTCGCTTGTGGCTGTTGACAGTAGGAATCTTTCGACACAAATGCTTTTGAATGGATTAACCGGGTATGTTGTCAAGATGGTAAAAGAGACACTGCCTAAAGGCTACAAAATTTAAAGAACTTTTTGGTCTTGGACCTGCGGCTAGTTGAGTGAAAATTTAAATTCCACTTGTAAAATTAAATTCCGTACTGAAGACTAAATTCCATTTTTAGTATTTGACAGAAAGAAAAAAACACTGTAAAGTGGAATTTAGTTGCATTATACATGTTTTTGTCAAAAAAAGCGTATGCAGTGGCTAACATGAGAAATTGTAGTGTGTAAGACTAAATTCCGCATGTTTACAGAGAAGGTTATTGGGGCTCTCGTTCGCAGTTTTTTAAAAATTTTGTATAAAGTAATTTTTAGTCACAGCAGAGTTGGTGTTTTTCTTTGCTGTGATTTTTTATTCATACTTCGATTTTACCCTTTAAGAGCTTTGGCGTAAGAATAATGTCATCAGGAGGAATTTCCGTTAAATTGAAAAATGACAATAATTCTTTTGGTAACATTAGTTTTGCAAGAGCAAAAGGAGTTAAACCTCCGAGACTTTCTCTGCATGAACTGTTAATGTGACGAAAGAGGTTTTGCCTTGCGGACAGATTTTGCGTATGTATTCGTGGTTCTTTTCACAATGTGGTTTCTGCTACGAGGACATAGGATCACAATAAAAAACACTTGTTCTGATTAAATTATCCACGCTGCATTCAAGTGTGTCGGGATGGCGAAATTCCCCGCCTCTGTCTGTGAGTATTATAGGCATTGATTTGTAGAATAGAGGCGTTCCGAGGGCGGAATTAATACTATCGAAAACAGCTTCTATGCCTCGTGCTTCTTTTGAGTCTAAAAGATACGCCATCATAAAATTGGTCTCGCCAAAATGCAATGTTAAGAGAAG
>JAFWZH010000305.1 GCA_017522515.1 Clostridia bacterium | reverse complement strand
TTGCACCAAACTTATAATAATTGAGCAATTTAAAAGGGACTGTTAAAGTCCCTTTTTCTTATACTCTTTTATAAAATATTCTATTTCTTCTGTTTCTCCGTGTGTATGTACAAGTTTATATTCTGCATCATAAAGGATAGTATCAATAAAAGTATCTCTTCTTATTCTATCTACTTGTTCGTGTGTTTTATCGTCCAATTCTATCAAACATACTATTTTCATATTATCTGCTATTGCAAAGTCAATATGTAGTGCTTTAATCTTTTCAAATAATTCTGCGTATTTTTGTTTTGATAGTCTTGTATCTGGTTCTATGAGGTCAGCAAGTCTTATTTTTGCTAAAATCTGTAAATTATATCTATCTGCTATTGATTTTATTTTCCAGTAGTAGTTATATTCGTGTTTTGTAAGTAGATATTTTTTTACGTATTGTTTTGTTGTTGGTGGATTATAATATGTTCTTCTTTTTTGGGCTTGCTTTTCTTTTCTTATTGCTTGTCTTAATATTTTGTTTATAATATTCATTTTTCTTTCCTTTTGCTTAAATATTGGTAGTTGTCTGTTGTTCTACCGCCTTTAGTTCCTAAAAGCCAATCGACTGATACTTCATAGAAGTCTGCTAATAGTCCGAGTGTTTCAATGTCTGGTTGTGTTCTTCCTATTTCGTAACTTGCTATTGTACTTTGTTTTAGTCCTGTTTCTCTCGCTACTTCTCTTTGTGTAAATCCGCTTTCATCTCTTGCTTTTTTTAATTTACTTGGAAACATTTCATAATACATTTTATCACTCCTTTCCTTGATTACATTTTATCATATTTCACAATTTTTTTGAATACATTTTGTCATATTTACATATTGCATTTTGCAATCAAATATGATAAAATGTAATCAGGATGTAAATCACATCTACATTAAAAAACGCTTGACCCATAAGCGATAGGGTAGGAGAATATGTATGAAAAAATTTTTAGGATTTTATTTTCAGAATGGCGACTTAACCAATGAAAAAACAGGAGAGGTTATTCTCTGGGGAAATATCTATTTCCGCATTGCATCTGATGAAGATTTAGAACCTGGTGAATTTGGTTGTAAAGTAGCCGATATTAAGGTTAAAGCATCTTATGTTGCTAAATCCCTTGGTTTTAAGGAACTTAAACTTGACGATGATAAAATGGTTACCGATTTTCTTGCAAAGCTTAACAGCTGCATCGGTAAGAACATTGACTTTATTTTGACTTTAGTCAAAGGCAATTACACTATTACAGGCTTTAAGATTGTTTCTTAAAGGTGTTTAACAATGTGTTTCGTTTATTTTGTCTTACGACCGCCTTAGCGGTGTAAGAATTTCACCACTATACTATTATGAAAGGAGCTAAGAACAATGGAAGGTGTTTCACTCGTTACACAGGCTTTAACTGATGTTTCATCGACATTTACTACGGTTACTGGTATGGTAACTGATTCACCGCTTGCAATGGTCTTTATTGGCTTTGCAATTGCCGGTGCTGGTCTTGGTCTGTTCCGCAGACTTGTTCCCCGTGCTCGTTAATCGGGATATAATTTAATACTTCTTTTTATGTCAAAACAAAATAAGGCAGGAGGCAAGCTTGCCAATTTTGCCGATTGCCTTTTTCCCTCCTGCTGTTTATGCAGGAGGTTTTTTATTTATGTTAAAAAAAATCAAACGGTATTTACTTTTAATACCTTTACTTTTTGTTATGATGTTGAATGTTTCTGTTTATGGGCAGATTCTTACTTCTTCAGCTGCTATTGATTATAACACTTTATTTCACCCGTTTTCAGAATCAGGTCTTGAAGATTACTATAACATTACTGATTCCGATGCTGTTATGTCAAAGGTACATAGTAGTACTGGTGGTTATTCTTATTATGTTTATGCTCTTTATGCTACACCAGGCAATTATCAAAATCTTCTTAATGGTGATGATTATACATTGAATTTTACCTGTGTTCTCTTTAATGACTTATCTTTGATTACTGAAACAGATTCTTTTATTTATATTCA
>JAFWZH010000304.1 GCA_017522515.1 Clostridia bacterium | reverse complement strand
TCGAAAGTTTATGGAAACTCCCCTGCTTTCTCGCACTACGGAAACTCGTTGCCGGTATTCGTCTTTGGACTCCGTTGCTTATATCACTGCACCGCCGTGCTCTATACAAGCCATCACATCCGGTTTGATATTTTTCTTGACTAAAGTATTGTTTTATCTAAGAGTCAAAAATACATTGTCAAGTAATTCACTTGACAAAATTTCAGCAAAACCCCCTTAAAATTTAGTCAATCGCCATTTTGTTCGTCATTTTTTGCTTGAAATCATATCATTTCACATGAGAAAAAGTGAGATTGCCTAAATTTTAAGAGGTGATTTTTATGCTATTAAATTTGACACCACCACCGATTGGTGGTAAAATACTAATCACAACAAAATGTTGTTGTGTTCCATACCTATAAGGGATTGATACGACATAGTCATCGCTAGATATTGTGGTAATTTTTGTGTTCCATACCTATAAGGGATTGATACGGTACGGGTTAATATAGTTGTACTTTACCAGCTCTCAGTGTTCCATACCTATAAGGGATTGATACTCGGCAATGTTGTGAACAGCGGTGATTTGTACACAATGTGTTCCATACCTATAGGGATTGATACAATGGACTTAGCCCAATTGCGCCTGTGCAAAACGTGTTCCATACCTATAAGGGATTGATACTGTGTTTAATGGGATGTGTAAACATAGGTGTACCTCTTTCTGGTGTTCCATACCTATGAGGAATTGATACTTTTGTGGTATTTTCCACGGGAGCTGTTGTCGGAGCTTGTGTTCCATACCTATAATCCTTTAACACTAACGTTATCAAATCTTGTCATTGTTTAGGCAAACAAAAAAAGCTGCGATATGCAGCTCTTTTTATTTATTCAATATTCGTTTTTACAAATTCACTTTATATAATAAAATCCCCAACGGCTTTCACAGGACCAATGTTATCTACTATCACAGCATTGCTATTATTTATTTTATAAGCACCGATCTTATTCCAGAAAGCATCTATATGTTCATACAATTTCATTTTCAGCAGACTTCTCCAAAAATCTACGTAATATTGCAAAGCAAATACCCAAGAATTTCCGTAGCACAATATCAAGCACTGTCAGTCTCAAAAGTTTACGGAAACCTGTTGCCGGTATTGCTCTATTCTCTCCGTTACTTTTATCACTGCGCAATCATTCTGTAGATAAACTATAGCCTCGCTTTATCCAAAAGTCAAGAATACTTTGTCAAGTAAATTGCTTGACAAATTTTCATCAAAACCCCCTTAAAATTTAGTCAATCGCCATTTTGTTCGTCATTTTTTGCTTGAAATCATATCATTTCACATGAGAAAAAGTGAGATTGCCTAAATTTTAAGAGGTGATTTTTATGCAATTAAATTTGACACCACCACCGATTGGTGGTAAAATACTACTCACAACAAAATGTTGTTGTGTTCCATACCTATAAGGGATTGATACCTGTTTCCATACTTACAAGGTCAATGTGCTTGTCAGCAAGGTGTTCCATACCTATAAGGGATTGATACTCTTTGGCAGTGCAATGAATCTTATTACCGTCAAGTGTTCCATACCTATAAGGGATTGATACTCTTTTATCAGTCCTCCTGTGCGGCAATTGCTCTCTTCAAGTTCCATACCTATAAGGGATTGATACACGTCGTCCTCTTGAATTCTTCCACTGTCATTATTTTCATGTGTTCCATACCTATAAGGGATTGATACTGACTTCTAATATTTTTGAGTTCATCATTAAGTGATGCTATTTGTGTTCCATACCTATGAGGGATTGATACACACAAAATGTTACAATTGTGCTTTTAATATCAAATTTGTGTTCCATACCTATAAGGGATTGATACCTAAATGGTTACCTCCGTCCGTTTCTTGCTTCATAGGTGTTCCATACCTATAAGGGATTGATACATTGAGGTTCTAATAATGATGTCAATTCGTCTCATCGTGTTCCATACCTATAAGGGATTGATACAATTTGCCTGTACGGGTGCCAGGTGTAAAAGTTTGCTTTGCCACGGGTGTTCCATATCCATAATCTTTTAACACCAACGCTGTCTAATTTAGGCATTGTTTAGGCAAATAAAAAAGCTGCAATATGCAGCTCTTTTTATTTATCCAATATTCTTTTTTAGACATTCACTTTATATAATAAAATCCTCAACGGCTTTCATAGGACCAATGTTATCTACTATCATAACATTTGTATCACTTATTTTATAAATAACAATCTTATCCCTTGAAGCATCTATATGCTCAGACAATTCCCTTTTCAATTTTTCTATTTGCGAATTCGTCAGATAACCATTGTAAAGAGAGCGTTGTACTGGGACTAAATATTTTTTAGCAATTTTCGACATTTTACCAACGCGCTTTTCCGTAACATCATATGACAATATCACAAACATCATCTCACCTGCCTAAATGCTTTGTACTCACTGCCTACACGAAAAAGCCCTGACAAGTTTCCGTATTTCTTCAACAATTATCGTATTATATGTCTTCTTCTCATTCTTTTCCGTTATGATGGTATCTACCTTTTCATAAAAAGCCTTTAAAAAGATACGTTTTCCTTCATCACTGATATATACACCTTCGTTTTTGGTTTTTACAAAATGCTTTAAGTCTATTTCCCTTTTGTTAATTAAAGAAAATATAACTCTATCTACAATAAGCGGTTTGAAAATTTCGGCAATATCCAAGTTGAGAGATTCATATCTTTTGTTTGTTGCATGGAGAAAACCCACACGAACATCCAAGGCCGTTTTTTGTATTTCGCGAGAAATCAAGCTGTACAATATTGTGTTTCCGAAACTTATCATAGCATTTACTTCATTTCGGGGAGGTCTGCGAGTACGAGAATCAAATACAAATTCGTTGCGATTTATAAAACTGTCATAACAACCGAAGTAAATTGATCGGCACTGTGCTTCAAGCAATAGTAATTTTTCGTAGCTTTTTTCTTTTTTTATTTTAGCTTTTAACGCACAAAGTGCATTTATACTTTCAGAATATTTCTCATTTGGAAATCGATTTCTATAATAACGTATATTTAGCAAGCTGTTGTGAATAGAAGCCAACACAAACTCTTTCGCAAGGCTAATACGCTTCTTTTCGTCATAATACCACAACAGTTGTTGATGTGTAACTTTAGGTGCTTTTAATGAATCATTAGGATAAAAACTGCCCACACACTCTCCGTATTTATCAAAAACATTTACCGTTATACCATGTTTTAATGCTTTTTCCAAAAAACCACTGTCGAAAATTACACTCGAATAAATATTTATCGTATTTGTGTTAGCAACAGGAATAGAAACATCTTCATTCTCTGCATCCAATAGTAACGAGAAGTCTTTTTGACGCATAATGCCATCGCTAATAACATCTATTCTACCACGATTATTGGCTGGTTTAGAACTGTGCCAAGTTTGGTAAGCGTACTTTAAATCGCCGCCCTGTTCATAAGCAATGACACCTTTTTTATCCCTACGGAAAACATGTCCCAAAAACTTCAAGTTAACCGGAGAATCTATTTTACATTTTTTTCATTACAAGTTAATCGAAGTTCCTTTTCAAAGAACTCCACCGCTTTTTGATAAAATGTTGTAACAGAAACAACATCCATGCCAAAAAACACTATATCATCTGCATAACGAATAAATTGTATGCCATTTTCAGCAAAAAATTCATCTGCACAGTGAAAATAAATATTACATAACACAGGCGATAAAGGCATACCTTGAATCAAACCCTTTGTAGTTTCACATATTTCATCATCTATGCACAACGGTGTTTTAACAAAATCCATTATCAATTCTCTTAATTTTTCATCACTGCAAAAAGGTTTTAATTATTCTGCAAGAATATTATGGTCTATATTTTCAAAACAAGCATTAAAATCAAGTTTTGCTACAACTTTATATTTATTTGAAAAATCCACATAACGCTCTAAAGCAGTATGAACACCTCGTCCTGAACGAAAAGCAAAACTATTATCCGAAAAAAGCGACTCTATTTTTTGAGCCAACGCATCATTCAAAACTGTTTGTAATATGGTATCAATAGCCGTTAATCTCGAAAGTTTACGGAAGCCTCCCTGCATTTTCGCACTACGGAAACCCATTGCCGGCATTGGTCTATAGTCGCCGTTGATGATATCGTTGCACAACCGCTCTCCATTTATATATATCCACGAATACGCCCCATCCATAGACATACCATCATATCCCGGTTTAAATTTTTTACCTGACAAAAATTTAGCTTTTTCTAAAATCGTGTCTTTGTTTAATATATCTTTTATCATTTTTATCACCTATGTATAGGCTATAGTAAAACAATTTCTTTGTCAATGATCCGAAAATACACTGTCAAGTAATTTACTTGACAAAATTTCATCAAACCCCCCTTAAAATTTAGGCAATCGCCATTTTGTTCGTCATTTTTTGCTTGAAATCATATCATTTCACATGAGAAAAAGTGAGATTGCCTAAATTTTAAGGGGTGATTTTTATGCAATTAAATTTGACACCACCACCGATTGGTGGTAAAATACTAATTACAACAAAATGTTGTTGTGTTCCATACCTATAAGGGATTGATACATGTAGTCAGAGTCATAGTGAGACATAGTTATACCTCCTTTGTGTTCCATACCTATAAGGGATTGATACAATACACTTCGCCATCAATCTCAATCGTTTCGCCGATTTGTGTTCCATACCTATAAGGGATTGATACAATACACTTCGCCATCAATCTCAATCGTTTCGCCGATTTGTGTTCCATACCTATAAGGGATTGATACACCATATACTCGCGACCTGCTTTATCCTCTTCATACTTTGTGTTCCATACCTATAAGGGATTGATACTGATAACATCGGCGATGTTCAGTTTTTTGACTTTGTCTTCTAGTGTTCCATACCTATAAGGGATTGATACTTGTTCAATTATAATTATATTTTGTATTTATTATTATGTATGTGTTCCATACCTATAAGGGATTGATACCTGACCGATAAGGGAGAGCGCCATAAAAACAAAAGGTGTTCCATACCTATAATCCTTTAACACTAACGTTATCAAATCTTGTCATTGTTTAGGCAAATAAAAAAGCTGCGATATGCAGCTCTTTTTATTTATCCAATATTCGTTTTTACAAATTTTCTTTATATAATAAAATCCTCAACTGCTCTTGCAGAGCCTATGTCATCTACTATCACAGCATTGCTATTATTTATTTTATAAGCAACGATCTTATTCCAGAAAGCATCTATATGTTCATACAATTTCATTTTCAGCAGACTTCTCCAAAAATCTACGTAATATTGCAAAGCAAATACCCAAGAATTTCCGTAGCACAATATCAAGCACTGTCAG
>JAFWZH010000303.1 GCA_017522515.1 Clostridia bacterium | reverse complement strand
TTCAGCAAATATAATAAAATTGCTTTGCCCGGATGGCATTGGAAACCGTAAAATAAGTCGCTAAAGTTTGCGGATTCTTTCTGACCACAGCATATCTTAAGGAAAAAGCTTAAAAGACCTACATTGAGTATAATGCTTAAAACACTGCTGATAAGGCTTGTTATGGTAAAAGCGATACTTTCTACGTTGCCTACATTGAATGAGTAGGTGATAACAACGGTAAAAAGAGACATTAAAACGGCTATGCCCCATTTGCCGGACAGTGCTTGTTTGGCTTCATCTTTGAGTTGACGATTCGTTTTATACATCATAAAAATTCTCCTCCATATGTAATTGTGTATTAAAAGTATACCATTTTCATGTACTAAATGCAATTGATAGTTCTGGCTTACATTATTAAAATATTGTAACTATTCAGAGCCAAGTTCGAAAATGTTTGAATTTTGCGTGGAATAGCTGTATACTTAGAGCATATGCAAATTTTGCAAATAAAGACCCACGAAGAGGAAGATTACATGGATATTTGTTTAAAAATCGCACAGGAACTGAATATCAAAAAAACACAGGTAGAGGCTGCCGTGAATTTAATTGATGAAGGCAATACCATACCATTTATTTCAAGATACCGTAAGGAGGTTACGGGAGCTTTGAATGACGAGCAGCTACGTGATTTACACGAAAGATTGCAGTATCTTAGAAATTTAGAAGAAAAAAAGGAACAGGTGCTAAAGAGCATCGAAGAGCAGGGGGCTCTTACCGAGGAATTAAAAGAAAAAATTTTGGCGGCTGAGACCCTTGTAATGGTGGAGGACCTGTATCGTCCATATAGACCAAAAAGAAAAACACGTGCCAGTGTGGCAAAGGAAAAAGGCTTACAGCCTCTTGCAGCATTTATTTTGGAACAAAATGCTACGGAAGATGTGCTGGCAGAAGCTGCAAAATATCTGTCTGATGTAGAAGGGAAAGAAGTACAGACAGCAGAAGAGGCATTGCAGGGTGCAAAGGATATTATTGCAGAGCAAATTTCCGATGAAGCAGATTACCGCACATTTATTCGTGACCTGACGATGCAGGAAGGTACTATTAAAAGTACCGCCAAGGATGCAGAAGTTAAGAGTGTATACGAAAATTATTATGACTTTGAAGAAAAGATTACTAAATCTGCTGGCCATCGTGTTCTGGCACTAAACCGTGGTGAAAAAGAAAAAATCCTGACAGTAAAAATTTTGGCTCCGGAGGAGCGTATTACTGGTTATTTGCAAAAACAGATAATTACCGCAAATAATCCTTTTACGACCCCGATTTTAGAAGAGGTGGTATTAGATGCTTATGACAGACTGATTGCACCTGCAATTGAAAGAGAAGTTCGAAATGAATTGACCGAGAAGGCAGAAGATGGCGCCATCAGTGTATTTGGCAAGAATTTAGAGATGCTCTTAATGCAACCGCCGGTAGCCGGCAAGGTTGTGCTCGGCTGGGATCCGGCTTTTCGTACCGGGTGTAAGCTGGCGGTAGTGGATGCTACCGGTAAGGTGCTGGACACCAAGGTGATTTATCCTACAGAACCACAAAATAAAGTAGAAGAAGCAAAGAGAGAGTTAAAGAAGCTTATTGC
>JAFWZH010000302.1 GCA_017522515.1 Clostridia bacterium | reverse complement strand
TTAAAAATGTGCTAAGGGTAACGTCACTGATGTTACTATATGTTTCTTAGTCGTGTTTGAAATTATAGCACATAAACAAAGTTTTCACAAGCCGAGTGAAGCTCCTTTGTGAGCTTCCAGTGCTGTGTATGAGAATGTACCGAGAGTACAGAAAGAGAGTATTTAGTTATGGGAATGGAACAGATTAACATGATGCAGGTTAAAGGGCTGCTACCAACGATAAAAACAATTTTGGGATTGATTGTTGTGTGTGTAAGCATATGGTATGCAACTTGTGCTGTTTCTTTTTTTATTAACAAAATCTAGCTAATGTTTGTCAACAAGAAATATAAAAAATATAGGGGTAAAAAAGGACAACCTTAATAAACCTACCCATTGTAGATTTTTTAGAAATATATGATAATGAACTCGGATTTACTTATATAGCTCCATCGCACGAGCATAGTAAATTCTGAGGAACTTATTTACGCCAGCCATTTTGGCTACGTTGTAGGGTTTCCCTTCCTGCTCCTTTTTCAGCATAAAAAGGTAGACAGGATCATCTTGAGGTTTTGTCAGTTTGAGGGACTGCATGACCTCGAAACAAGCTTTTCTGAGAGTGGAGCTGCCACGTTTCGATATGTGTCGGTTCCTACTCTCGAATTGACCTGACTGGTAAGGCGGAGCATCGTTTCCGGCAAAGGAATTGAGTGCTTTACCGCTATGAAAACGACGAATATCACCAATCTCTGCAAGTATGACAGGACCAAGACGGTCTCCAACACCAGCCATAGATCGAAGCACTTTATATTCCGGTATAGTTTCTGCTATGGTCTGCATTTGAAGAATAATCTCATCAGCGGCATTTTGAGATGAAGCTAAAAGGTCAACGCACTGACTTTGAGCAAGCTGAATATACGGGTCTTCACCTCTGGTTGTAATGCTGTTTTTGGCAAGTTCGTATATTGCTAAACCTTTGCTTGGAGCATGACGGTCACGTGTTTTCTTAACAAGAGTTGCATAGCTTGAAAGAAAACGTGTTTTACCTATTTTGATGATTTCATCAAAGGATTTGAAGCGTTTAATGAAAAGTAACAAAACGCATTGTTCAGGATTTCTGCTTCTTAGAGGCAGTAAGTGAGTGATGCCAGGCATTGTTTGATCAAGCAGGTTAATTAACTGAACTTTTGTATATGACACTGAAGAAATGCGTTGGTTGTATTGTCGTGATAGAAATTTGAGGTCTTCATACTTTTGTTCTAGCGAATTATAAGGAACAAGTTTATAAGCTTTTTCCAACGCATATGTAGCAATTCTGATAGCATCTTTTTTATCAGTTTTTGCTTTATGGATTTCAACATCACCATATTTTTTCATTTGGTATGGATTGATGACACAGACAGGGAAACCTTCCTGTTGTAACTTTTTTAGCACGGGATAATGATAGTGACCTGTGTACTCCATAAGAATGGTGAGAGGTTCATCAAAGGTACGCAAATAATCTGCCAAAGCGCACATATCGGATTGCGTATGTGCCATAGTATATGGCTTAACAAGTACAGAACCATCGGAGTTTAAGATGGCGACGGTGCTTTTGGATTTTGAGACATCGATTCCAACAGCAATCATAGTTTTTCCTCCTTTGTGAATGATATTGATCGGTTCCAGCGCTTCAAAATTCATTCAGATTGGTGCGTTAAACGGGAGCGACATATCGTCCCAACTAGCTAAATCGAATGCAGAATGATGAAGGGTGGCTGACACATTTGTCTACGGGCGTGGTGTCCCAACTTGAAATTACGTCAGACCGGTCACCTTCATCATATAAGAAAAGCGAAGGCTGTTAAACCCTCGCTTATATATTACCAACTTGAATTTACAAACATTGAAAGGAGTTATTATCATGTTGAAATTGTTTAAAAAATCTATTTGGATTCCTTATGAAGATAGTACTGTTTATCCTACTGTTGCAAAAGCACAGCAGGCAATTATCAAATATTGTAAAGATAACGGATTTTTATATGAATTTACTGCAGATGATGAAGTTGTTATAGATGGAATTAAACATGAAATATATCGTGGATATGAATCTGGAAGTCGAGGAAACTATGGCATTAAATGTAGAGAGAAGTAACTCTACAAATCACAATTTCGTACTATATAAGTGTAGATGTTGATGAAACATCTGCACTTATTTTTATATAATGAGGGAAGCAACTGGCCT
>JAFWZH010000301.1 GCA_017522515.1 Clostridia bacterium | reverse complement strand
TATCAGCATTGCGGCGCAAAAGTATACTGCTGCCGAGGTAAATGGATCGGAAAGCGGAAAATCCTCTTCCATATCCGCCACCGCTCGCATTCTGTATAGCGAGCGGGGCATTTTATTTGCCATGCGGTATTTATCGTCAAGCTCCTCTGCTTCTCCGCAAAAGCAACGCTTCTCTTGCTTCTTGCAACGCACTTATGGATATTGCCGTCCAAAATGCATAAAAAAGAGGACGATAAAAATCGCCCTCAAAAAAATAGAAATTAACCGGGAACATGGCGTTCCCAAATTCTGTAAATCTTTATCAAATCCATTTTATTAGCACTTTTATCAAAAAGGTTTGCGGCTTGCACCCCCACCATATGAATTGGCTCAAATGGAACTTTAAATGGTGAAACATAATCATACTCAAATCCAAGCAACAATGGACTATTGGTAAACCTATCTAATTGCGGAGGTGTATAATACCCCCAGTATATCACAGGATGTTCCCTAACAAATACCTCTCCTATATACATACCTATATCGCGTATTATATATTCTGTCTGCAAAGATAATTGTTCTTTTGATTGCTCCAAAAAATGCTTTTTAAGAGAACGAGGCAAGTAATTGTATTGCTTGGACAAGTCATTTAATGCTGCTTTAGGTGTTTGTTCTATTTCGGCAACTTTCAGAAACCATTCCCATATATATACCAAAGATTCAGCAGACAAATCCAACTTGCTTCGATCGATTTTCAATTGTTGGGAACAAACCTCTGTCAAATATTCGATTCGAGACGGAATTTGTTGCATAAACCATCTAAAATAAGATTCTGTTTCCTCTGCTGAAAAATCCAAAATTTTTTTTGTTAACGGGGGAATCAAAATATCATATGTCAATTTTTTCTTCTTCCAATACATTTTCCTTACACTCCTTAATGATATATCACTTTAAATCCTTCTTTCAGTAACGCCTCAAGCAAAGGGTCAGAAGCTCCGCCTTTTCCTGTAATCTGACTAACATAAAAATGCCACTCAACAACCTTGATACCACCTTCCTTTAACAACCATGCGTCTCTCGCAATTTCCGATTGAATAAATTGAGACAATCCTTGATACCCGTACTTTGCTTCCGCAATTATTTTATCTTTAACATTGTAAGCATCTACAATTCGATTTCCTAATGGCGTTATTAAAGTGCGTTCTAAAGCAGATGTTACACTGTTCAACGAAGTTCGTAAAGATTGTTCAGCTACTTGCCAATTTGAATATAATGTTGCTCCTAAGGATCCGATAATTTTGGGTAATAATACTGAACTAACACTATAGGCAACAGTACCCATCGCAAAGCCAAAGAAAGCTCCTACGCAGCCACCATATACAGCCCCCCCAAAAACCCAGCTTGCATCTACATATCCTAACTGTTCTTTTGAAGAAACTGCTGCTGAAATACCGCCTATAAGCGCACCTATACCCAAACCAATCAAAGTACACGCAAGAATTATACCTTTTCCGGTTTCATCTTTATATGTAATAGGATTATTAGCACAATATGCGTATAGATTATTCCCTAATATTCCTGCACCATCATCAAATTGACTATCGGCATTTATAAATCTTCCGGTATTGGGATCATAATATCTGCTATTAAGATAATAAAGCCCGGTTTCGGTGTCATAGTAATAGCCACGATAGCGAATTGGGTTAAGAACACCAATTCCGTCTATATCGGAAATGATTGTGCACTTACCCCATGCATCATAGGCATACTCTGCAACCTTTGTACCATTCAATGTATAGATTGCAATTACATCGCCTTGGAGATTTTTCTTGAAAACATATGTTGTCGGATCATAATGGAAGCCTGTTTCGGGATCAAAAACAAAGTTTCGTTTACACTCAATTCCGCAAATTCCGGTAGTATCATAAAGGTATGTTAAAAGCGTCTGCGGAGTTTCCCAAGAACGAAAAAGTTTGCCGTTTTCATACTCATAATACTTACTATTTTTGCGTATTCTTCTTCCCTGTGCGTCATAG
>JAFWZH010000300.1 GCA_017522515.1 Clostridia bacterium | reverse complement strand
AATGATAATATTTAATTATCTATAGAAAAGATATCTTTTGCAGAGGAGAAAAACATGGAATTGTTTGATACAAAATCTACTAATAATACAGCGGCTTTTTTTCGTCTGGTCGATGCGATAAAACGTTCAAAAGAGAATAATCGACCTTTTTGTTTATTCATAGGAGCAGGTTGTTCACTTTCATCCTCACTTAATCGTTCTATTACAACTGAGCAAATAATCAAGGATTGTCTTATAAAGAACTCTCCTCCTGACTATCAAATACCCTCAACATGGGAAGAATTATATAAAGATTTTGTTAATAATGTGTGGCAGTGCCTTGCTCCGGGAGATAGGTTAGAAATGCTTCATGAATGCTTAAAAGATTTGACTCCTTCTGTAGGATACAAATGCATGAAGATTCTTGTGGAAAACGGTTATATACAAAACATAATAACTACAAATTTTGATATGCTTCTAGATACTATGCTTATCGATATTCCTCATAACGTTTATGTTTCGGAGCATCCTGTCAGAAGAGTTAAAGGTGGTTCAAATATTTCCTTACTAAAAGTTCACGGAGACATAGAAAGTGGAGAATTACGGTTTTCGCCTAGTGAACTCACAGCACTTCCTAACAACATTTCAAAGTTATTGTCCGAGAAGAGCGACTGCAATTGTTTAGTGTGTGGCTATAGAGGACAAGACTTGGGTGTTATGAAAAGTTTATCTCAAAGCAAGGATTATGCTTCGTTTTGGGCATCACCAACCCGCCCGTCGGAATATGATTATTTTGAAACAAGCAATATATATTCATGGATGCAATTGCGAAACTCAAAAAGCAATTTCATTTATGGCGACATATTGGGTTCTTTTGATGATTTAATGAAACAATTAGTTGAGCAATTAATTGGAACGGAAACTGGCAGTTTTTTGCCGAATTTTTGGGAAAATAATATAATTGTTGATTCAATAAAAGTTAATGAAAAGACACTTTCTATTTTCTGTGATCTAATTAACTGCAGTGAAAAACTTTCACAGAATTATAAATGGCAAATAATATATCCGTTTTATGCTGAAAACTATCAAAATGTTTTAAATGCATATTTATTTTTCTATCAAAACCAAGTTCAAAATATTCCTGAAATTCTTAAAATTCCAGAAAACGAGGTGGAATCTTTATTAATCGGTATTGCAATTGAAATAGTTTCGAGGACCTCCGGAATATCAATAACAGCATTAGATTATGCTAAGAAAATAAAATGTTCTTATGAATCTGTTAATCATCATTTTTATCCAGACAATTCTTTTTGGGAGGCTTTATTTTTAATATTATCTTATTTGCAAAACGTGTTAGCTAAACCAATTTGGAAATCCATAGAAAACATAAAATTAAATATGAATAGTGGGGGGAGATTTTCCCTTAATGTAAAAAAACCTATGCTGCAAAAGATTGCTACTGCCTTAAGCTCTCTTAATTTATGTAGCATTTTATGCCCAACTAGTGAATACAAAGAAAACGATGACATTAAACTCCGTTACAAAAGAATATTGGAAAATAAGAGTCATCATATAGATGAAGAAAATAGCAAGCTGGTGTTGCATTTTGAAAATATAACACAACAAGAATTTGAAAACATTAACCAAATCTTTTTTAAAAATCATCAAGCGATCATAAATGGAAATGCCGTTGTGTCAATACCTATTTTTTCTAAAACTGTTCCTTCGGATAGGAAAGTTGATACTCAGAACTTGAGTGAGTTTTTGTTCGATAAATCAAGTTCTTTTACAAGTAATTTTTTGAAATTAAAAACTGCTTTTGATTTCGACACGGAAGAATATGTAAAAACACCAACAGAAGATGCAATAAACGATTTTTTATTATCCTCAAAAGCGGGTATGTTTTTAATTGGTAGTAGTGGTTCGGGAAAAACTAAGACCATTCAACATTTTTGTCAAAAAAATGTTGAAAATTACATTGTTGCTGCAACTGCTCCTAAATGTAACAATGGAAGTGAAGCTGCTAATGGAATCGGATTCTTTTTTGATGATTTGTCTTTTGCTTCTGAGTATTCCCAAGAAGAAATACTTGTAAAAATTAACACTTTACTTGAAGAATGTAACAGGAAGTTAGTTTTGATATATGACGGCTTAAATGAAATAAGTAGTAATACCGAAATGTGTGTAGCTTGCTATAAAAAACTCTTAGAAACAATTGAAATCATCTCAAAAAACAATCTTAAGAATTGCAAGTTAATTGTTTCTTGCAGGGATTTAGCATTCTTAGATTATTGTAATAATTGTGGACTATATCCTTCATCAGAAAACTGTTATTGCAATACAAACAATTTATCTGCTGTTCCATATTATCAAATACCGCCTTTGTCTTTAGAACTTCAGATTGATTTTTGCAAAACTTATATTAAAAATATAAATCTTCAAGAAGCATTTATAACGGATTTAAAAAACAATCGTTTTATTCGAAATAGTTTCACACATCCATATTTAATAGCTATTGCAGGAAGATGCTATAATAAAACATCAAATGACAACTCATTGCTTATCTCAAATGTCTTTGCTCAATTTACACAGCAAATGTTAAAAAGACTTACTTTTAGTGAAGACGAGATTTTAGCCAAAAATGTAATTGACACATATTGTTCTTTGCTTATTTCTTCTAAATCAAAGAACCCTAAAATTACAACCTTCTTACTCCTTAATTCAGAAAAGTTATGCAAAGAAAGAGTGATATATTCAAGAATTCTTAAAGAACTGCAAGACATTAACTTGTTTACAAAAGAAGAAACAACAGACCGAATTAGAATTTCTCATGACAGAATAGAGGAATATGTACTTTCGAATTTTCTTTACAACTCATTGGAACCGCAAAAGCATGTCAACCAAGTAGTTACACTTGCAACTACAGATTCTATATTTAGTTGTGCCTTACAATCATATTTTGATCGTTGTATAATTAACAACCAATATATCGATATTCTGGACAATCTAATTACATGGTATAACATAAACCCTCAACTCATACCAACCTCATTTGTGTGTTCTATAGGTCGTCTAAAACCAAATGCTTTAAATAACTTCATAAATTATGCATTATACAATTCAAAAGAGCCCAATCAAATTATTGAGATAATTATTTTGGGATTGAAGCAAGCACTATCGTTCGGACAACTTGATTATCCATATAGTGTTTTTGATTCATTGGATGTGGTTTCAACAACAAATGTTTTTTTGCAAAAATATAGAGCACATTGGAAATATATTGCTTCTAAATATTATAGTGGCTTTCAAAAAGACCAAAAGAGGGCAATTGATTATTGTGAAGACGCACTTAACTTTTGTAAAAAGGACTCAGATATTTATCACATAATATCTCTTCAGCTTAATATTTTACAATGTAATTATAACGATGATTTGTCCGTTCTTAATACTTTTGAAAATTTGTATACTCATTTTAAAGAAAATAACGAAATGGAATTTGCAACGGAATGTGTTTTGAATTGGGGAAGTTATTTAAGAAAATGCTCGAAATTTGAGGAAGCTATAATTGTTTACAATCAAATTAACCCATTGGAAATTTCAAATTCCCCGCAACTATGCTCATCATTACTAAGAAAAACAGGTACAGCTCATAAAAATATTGTGCAAAGAATTCTTCGTAAATACAAGGAATATAGTGAACTTACTACCGAAGAAAAAGAAGAGTTGACAATTCATTATAATTCTGCAATAGAAGCATTCCAAGCGGCAAAGCATTACCTGAAACATCGAATAAGTGTTGAAATGCTATCGCTCATTTCAGAGATGACTGAAACAGCCATTATAGTGGTTCCGTTAATGCCTGAACAACGCTATTTTGCCGATGTGTATTTAGCAGAAGAAGAAAAGCTTTTATCTTATATTCCTGTTTCGGAACATGAAGTGTTGTTTATGAGAAACAAAGCTAGGTTGTTAGAACACAACGGTAATTATTCTGAAGCAATAACGACACTTTTATCTGCCACTAAATACGCTTATGATGAAACCATGGGATTTAGACTTTTTGAAATCAATTACCAAGTTTGCAGATTGGTTTTCAGAAGATGGGAGCAATTAAGCAATTCTGAAAGAGAAATCGGGTTAAATGCTTTGAAGGATGCATTGGCTTATCCTTTAGACGATAACAATGAATACCGAAAAGTATTGATTAGTACACAGGAATTAATTGAAAGAAAAACATTATTATAATTAGTTTTCCAATAGTAATGCTCTGATTTGCTCTATATATCTAGAAACCAATTCTTTGTTTCCCGTAGAATTAGCATATGTTAATTCAGAAACCAAGAAAAATAAACGATAGTAATAATTTGCACTTTCAGATGGTTTGATTTTGAGCTTTTGTTTAAATTGAATATAAACATTGGACCAACATTGTTCAAAATATGGGTTGCGTTTTGCTGCAATGCATCCTCTAAACAATTCGTGAGAAACATCACCAAATCTAGAGTGTTCAAAATCTATAATTGTTACTACTTGTTTGTTGGGGTCATATATAATATTTTGTGGTTTTATATCAAAATGCAAGAACACGGGTTCACAAGCAAAAATCTTCTCGATTCCATTAAGTCTATTTTCTATAGTATTAACAATATCATCGGATAACAATCCTGCTGCTTGGTGTTTGAAAAGATGTGCTTGTATTCTTTGAGAAAGCATTTTTCCATAATTGTTGTATTTAATATGAACCTCATCAAAAGTTTCAAAACATTGATTTTTAATGTTTTGAACTGATATCAGGAAATCAAACAACTGACCAGAAATATTTTCCCAATCTATAGATGTTAAGTCGCCGTATATTTTATCTAAACTTTCTCCAGAGTGAAATGTTTCAATAAGATAAAGCGTTTCCTCTAAACATGTTTTTCCGTATTCAATAATTCTTGGAATATTAGTTGTTTTATTCTCTGCTAGAATTGACAACGCTCTAATTTCATTGTTTACAGAAGCAACATTGAATTGCGAGGGGACTCTGATTTTAAAATCATTCCCCTCACAGTTTACTTTATAACAAGAAGGAAATTTATCATTATGATAAATATTATCAGCTATTTTTACTTCCTTGTTTTTAAAAAACGGAATTTCATCTATTAATTCTTTTATTTTCATCTTAGTGTTCTTTCTTAAGCATGGACAGAGTTATGCCTCTAGGCGTCGGTAATAATATTCTGTCAATTATTCCAGCATCATATAACTCATTAACTGCATCGTATACCGTGTGGTTTCTTTCTCTATACGAACTGTCATGCCAAATTATAAGAGACTTGGAATGCAAAAAAGGTCTGAATCGAAGGAATTCATCTTTTCGAATACTTCTTTTTGAATCGAGAAAAAGTATGTCGATTAAATCTGTGGGAGTATATGACAAACTGCTTCCACAGATAATTTCTACGGGATACTCCAAAAACTTCTGCTTTGCTTTTTGAGCCAACTCTTTTTGATATTCAATCGATATAACTTTTCCAAACCCGTTTTCAAGTACGCCTCTAGCAAAAGCAATTGTTCCATTTCCATTATATGTACCTGTTTCCAAAACAATATTTGGTTTAATTAGAGTTGTAATAACTTCAAGAAAATTGATTACTTCTGTTTCTGAGCCGACTCTGCTATTCATTGAATATAATTGGGGTTTAGCACAGTTGGATGTTTGCTCTGTACATTCAGGTTTAGTATCTACCGCTGAAGGGAAACAGATTTGTTGGATTATTTCATTGGGTAAATCATTAATTAAAGAGAATGGTAAACTATCCGGTCTACCTGAAGAAACTTGTGCAAAATGAAAAGCACTTAAAAACAAGGCCAATACTTGTTGCTTTTTAAGACCATATTTTTTTTGCCATTCCCAAGAGAAACTATTTCCCGGTATCGGACAACAGTTTGCTTCAAGCAAATAGATTGTTTCTCCCTTTACAAAATCAAAACGACCAAAGTCTTTCATTTTGAAATGTTTGAAAAGTGCTTTCGAAATTGATTCAAAACGCTCTCGGTCTTTGCTTTCTATCTCATGTGAGAACTCAAAACTTCTATCATTAAGAGCACTTTCTTTATCTTTCTCGCTATAGATATGATATTTTGAGTCATCTTTAAAAACAAATTTTGTAACAGAACAAGCAAGGCTTTCGCCATTTCCCAACACTGAAACAGTATATTCCGTTGATTGTTCAAGATACTTTTCAATCAAAATTTCTCTCAAGTTGGTAAAACGTGAAAAAACATTTGTAATCTGCTCAAATAGTTTTTCATTATTAATTACTATGCTTTCCTGTGATATTCCTTGAGAGGCATGAAGAGAATTAGGTTTAATAATCACTGGAAAACCTATTTTGTTCACAGTATCATAAGGAATATTGCGGTTATTCCACATCTCTCTTGTGATTATCGTATTGGGCAATCCAATTCCAGATTCCTTGCTTGTTAAACACTTATCAGAAATCATCATTTGTGTAATGTAGTGATTACCAACTATAGGAACTCCATAATGCTCTAACAGCTTTACCGGATCATAATTATATCCATTTTCAACAATTCTTCTTTTTACATGAACATAAGCTGCATCAAACTCATTTTCTGTAATAATATTTACAAGTTCCAGTTCTGAGGGATCAACCATCAAATTAATGTCAATTGGAAACGAGCGCAAGTATTTGAGTTGTTCCTCTAACGCCTCTAAACTTGACCCTTCTTTTGATGAAATTAAAAGAAATCTGTACATTATTAATCCTCCGTTTTCTATAGATAATTAAATATTATCATT
>JAFWZH010000299.1 GCA_017522515.1 Clostridia bacterium | reverse complement strand
CAAATTTTCCCGAATCTACAATTACTCCACCAAGAGTTGTACCGTGACCGCCGATAAACTTTGTTGCGGAATGTACCACGATATCTGCACCGTGTTCAATAGGGCGGATAAGATACGGAGTACCAAAGGTGTTGTCAACAACCAGGGGTAAGCCGTGCTTATGAGCAAGTTCAGCCAGAGCATCAATATCAGGAATATCGCTATTTGGATTACCAAGCGTTTCGATATATATTGCTCTTGTGTTATCCTGAATTGCCGTTTTAACCTCGTTAAGGTCGTGAATATTTACAAATGTTGAGGTAATGCCGAAGTTTGGTAACGTATGAGCAAGCAGATTATAGCTTCCGCCATAAATGGTTTTCTGTGCTACAATATGACCGCCATTCTGAGCAAGTGACTGCAGAGTGTATGTAATCGCTGCCGCACCTGACGCTAATGCAAGTGCCGCAACACCGCCCTCGAGTGATGCAATACGCTTTTCAAAAACATCCTGTGTGGAGTTGGTAAGTCTGCCGTATATGTTTCCTGCGTCCGCAAGTCCAAAGCGAGCAGCAGCGTGTGCTGAGTTTTTAAATACATAAGAAGTGGTTGCGTAAATCGGTACTGCTCTTGCATCTGTTGCCGGATCAGGATTTTCCTGACCTACATGGAGTTGTTTTGTTTCAAATTTATATTCTGACATAATGATTCTTCCTTCCATATTCAAAAATTTAATTGCAATTTTTCTTTTGATTATGAAATCACATTCGTCCGAATCTGTAATTGCTTCTTACAAGCTTTTCAAATATAAAGCTCATTTTTACACCTTCTTAACAAAAAATAAAACCGGTTGACTCCGATAAAGTCTCCCGGTTAAAAGCAACGTTATTGCACAAATTTATTTATGCGATACAAAGTTTTTTCTTTGAAATGGAGAACATATCGGATATAAGCGCACACAAACACATGCACATCTGGCAAATCCACATGCACATCCACATCATAATTATAGTGGTATAAGGTTTAATCATAACATTGTTATCCTTTCTTGAAATATTTACCTATCGCTTAGGTTGGTAATAGTATAACACTATTTACCTACTTTGTCAATAGGTAAATAATTTTTTTAGTGTTATGTAAAATATTAAAAACCTCAGAGGATAAGAGCAGTATATAAAAAGGCTGAACGATATTGCATTCAGCCTTTTTATAGTAATACAGAATTGGTTATCTTATAAGGTTTTGGGCTGTCCTAAATATTCGAAGGATGGTACACATTTTCCCTGCTTGTTAAACTAACGGATATTTTTTATCTTGTATAACTATAATCATTTACACAGAACAATAACCTAACCAAATTATTAAGCGGTCTTTTGTTTTTTAGCGGATGTACAAACCCAATATCATATACAAACGAAACCACATCTTGCGTTTGCTTTGGATTCCACACCTTTTTCTGCGAAATGTCACAGAACTCACATTTTTCTGAATCTGCTATGTATTTTAAATGTTTATTTAACTTTTCGATATTAGAATCAGTGTTAAAATTCTTAAAAGATACAATGGCGATTCTGCACTTTTTGTTATCCTTTCGAATTCGAGAAATTAACCTTCGGTAATTGCTGGAAAATTCCTCCGTTGATTTTAAAAGCATCTCAATATCTGCATCGCCAATGTGCAAAAGTATAGTTTCGGGATTGAGGTCTGCAATATTTAAGGCGTAAATATCAGTTGCGTTTGAAATTGAAATATTTTCGGCACTTCTATTATAATAATTTTCTTTTAGTGAAAATGCCTGTTTTAATTCACAAAGAGGAATATTCAAATCTTCTTCTCCTCCGAAAATAACTGTTCCGCCTTGTTTAGCGAGTTCGTTTAATAATTTATAATCTTTCATCAGTTTCTCCTCCTCTACCTTGAATTTTTATCTAAAGCGACATTTCTGAAATATACCACAATGTTCAAAAGGACGATAGCAAGGTTGATAAGATAAACCACAAACACATAATTCATTTGCCCCGACACAACCTTTGAACTTATCCCTGCTATGTATCCTGTAAAGATTAAGAGGATAAACGGCAGGCTTGTTGTCTTTGCCGTCCGTGCTTTATATGCCTTAATAACATTTATTGGCCACGATAGGCCAAAGCATACTAACATAATTGTTTCAAAAATAGAACTCATAACACAAAACTCCTTTGTTTTTTATTTCGTATTAAAGCCTATCACAACAAAGAAATGTTGACAATTTTATGTAAAATATAAACATGATTTGTTATTTCAGAAAATTTATTTTACTTTCAAAAATGATAAAATAAGTTAATAAATTGAAATATTGGGCGTTATATGCTATAATTTAAGAAAGAAAAATCAAAAGGAAGACCTTTGCTATGAAGATAAAAAAGAGTTTAAAAAATCAGTATAAGACGATTTCTATAAAAAACATACACAGAAGAATATTTATCACACAACTTGTACTTATTGTAACTCTTGCTTTGTTTTTGGGTGTTTCGGGAACTTTAATAAACATCCATTTTGAGGTGGAAAAAAGAGACCAAAACTTACAGAATATTGCCGAAGCAGTTGCTAGTTCTCCACTCATTGACGATAAAATTGCAAATCCTGATGATAAAAAAACAACTGAGCTTTTGAATGAATATCTTGACTCTCTTAAAATATCACTTGACAATATAGATGTTATTTCTTTCGTAAGTCGCGAGAATATCCGTTTGTATCATTCTAATCACGAATTAATCGGCACTGAATATGACGGAGCTATTCCTGAATTTGAAAAGGTTTCAAAGGAATATTACACATCAAATGAAACCGGACCGTCAGGTTCACAACGCCGTGCATATGCAGCAGTTTATGACAAAAACGGTAATTATACCGGATTCGTTATGACTATTTTGCTCTTAGAAAATATTAAAGCGGAAACCTTGCAGATACTTTTTATCTTCGCGCTCATTACTATTGCCGCAATTTTAATAGAACTGATTATTTCTGCAGAACTTTCAAGCTCTATTAAAAAGAGTTTGCACGGATATGAACCAAATGTTTTCTCGGCAATGTTTCAAGTTCGTGATAATATTTTGGAATCATTAAATGAGGGGGTACTTGCCGTAGATAAAAACGGAGTTGTTCAGTTTGCAAATCGCTCTGCAGCAAAAATGCTTGGCAAGAAAAAAGCAAAAGAGCTTATAAACACACCATTTACCGATTGCTGTAATGACGGTTTCATAAAAAATGTCATCAGCACAGGCGAAAAAGAGTTTAATATTCAGGAGCAAAGCATTGATAACAGCAATGTTTTGATTGACTGCATACCTATCAAGGAAAAAGATGATATTATCGGGGCAGTTGCAATTCTTCATAACCGTGAAGAATACACAAAGCTGATGGAAGATCTTGCAGGAACAAGGTACCTTGTGGATTCAATGAGAGCAAATAATCACGATTTCACAAACAAGCTTCATGTTATAATGGGACTGATACAAATGGAAATGTATGACGATGCAGTATCTTATATTGAAAATATTTCTATTGTGCAGAGAGAAACCATCAGTAAAATAATGTCAGTCGTTGACGAGCCAAGTATAGCAGCACTTTTAATAGGCAAAAGTGCAAGAGCTTCAGAACTGAATATAAAGTTTATTTTAAACGATGAAAGCCATTATTCTAAAACAGATTTACTTCTTCCATCTGAACTTATGGTAACTGTTATAGGGAATCTTATAGACAACGCATTTGAAGCTATTAATATAAAGGATATTCAAAGGCAGAAAGAGCTTCGCTTCGGTATATATTCCCGTGAAAATGCACTTCTGATAACTGTTGAGGATACAGGAATCGGAATAAGTAAAGATAATCTTGAACATATCTACGATAACGGCTTTTCCACAAAAGGTGAAGGCCGAGGAACTGGATTGTATCAGGTAAAGGAAATGGTCGAAGCTATAGGCGGTAAAATAACGGTTGAATCACAGGAAAATGTGGGTACATCATTTACCGTCATTTTTCAAAATAAATCTTAGGAGGTGCATTATGTATAAAGTTTTAATAGTTGAAGATGATCCAATGGTTGCAATGATAAACGAACAGTTTGTAAGCCGTCATAAAGATTTTACTGTTTCAAATAAATGTAGCGATGGAAAAAGTGCTTTGGAATACCTTGAGGATAATGATGTCGATTTGATTATTCTCGATGTATATATGCCATACATGAATGGTTTTGAAACACTTAGACAGATAAGAAAAAAACAAATTCCTGTTGATGTTATAATGGTAACGGCAGCTAATGAAAGAGAGCAATTAAAAGAGGGATTGCATCTTGGTGTAGTTGATTATTTGATAAAGCCATTTACTTTTGAACGCTTTAAGATGGCGCTTGATAAATTTATTACACAGGCAGAGGCTTTGAAAGATTTAGAACGGGTGAATCAAAAAAACATTGATTTTTTGATAGATAAATCAAGAAAAACAACAAACGAGCTTTATCCGAAAGGCATACAGGAAAAGACTTTGCAAACTATTATTGAACATTTAAAAGAAAACAAAAGCAAATGGCTCACAGGTGATGAAATTGCAGAAAAAGTCGGACTTACGGGCGTTACTGTAAGAAGATATATGGCACATCTTGTGGAAGCGGGAATGGTTATTGCGGATATGAACTATGAAACCGGAGGCAGACCGCGTATGCTCTACAAGTTGTTAAATTAAAACTAAAAGATAAATAAAGACGGAAAATTTTTTT
>JAFWZH010000298.1 GCA_017522515.1 Clostridia bacterium | reverse complement strand
GTAGAAACACAGATAAACAACAATAAAAATTCCCTTTTTCAAAGTTTTGATCGACCTTTTTTAAAAGGTCGCGCGAGCCGACGGCGGCGTCGGTCGCCTCCGCAGAGGCGAAACTCCCTCACCGACAAATTACTGTTTACACTTACACAAAAAGACTGAGCGAATAGCCCAGTCTCTCATTTATCTGTTCATTTCGGGATTATCGGTTCTTTCAAGGAGAAAGTCAATTGAAACATTAAAATAATCGGCAATTTTTATCAGCGTCACATAGTCCGCCTCCCGCTCTCCGTTTTCATATCTGCTTACGCTGTTTTGATTCATATTGAGATCCATCGCCAGCTTAAGCTGGGAAATCCCCTTTTTCTTTCTCAATTCCCTTAATCTCATTTTTCCACCAATTTCAAAAATACTATTGACAATATTATACCGAAATGGTATAATAAATATATCCCAATTTGGTATAAATCAATCAAAACCAAGCTTTATATGCTGACAAAAGCAAAAGTATATTGTATAATGAATTTGAGGTGATGACATGAAAAAAACATTGACAATCCTATTATTATCGGTATTTCTTATCCTTCTCTGCGGATGCGATGCAGAAAAAAAGGATAAAAACATCGAGTTTTCTGTGAAAACACACATAGAAGAGAATGTAACAAACGGTGATCACAAAAGGAATGTGAAGATCATGCGCCTTGATAGCAATTCCAAGCACACCGATAAAATAAACGAGGAAATTTGCTTGAAGTTCAAGAGCATTTATAATGATTACCTTGAGAACCGTGACTTTTTCTATGAGGGGCTGATTATAGATTATACATACCATGTTGAAAACGATATTCTCTCAATAACCGCCATTGCAGATGTGCCTGCAGAATATACAGTGCCGCTTGCTGCGAGCAGTATTTATCTCGATCTGAAAAAGGATGTGCTTTATTCCGCAGAAGAATATGCGGCTCTTTTGGGGATAGATTCGCAAAAAATCATAAAAGAGTTGAGCAATAACTATTCGATATCATATTTGCCAAAGCTCGGAAGCATTTTCCACCATCAAAATGATGTGATATTTGTTTTTGACACAAAAGAGCTTTCTCCATCGGGTCATAGCTTCCTTTATAACCATACAAAAGGCACCTTCGGTCAGATCGAGGGATTTCACTTCCCCGGCTTTGAGCTTCTGAAGATGAACTCAAAAAAGCTTGTCACATATAGACCAAATGATAGCGAGCTGCCCTATATCGTTAAGCTGGCAGGAAATACGGTATCCTTCAAAAACCGCATAGGCAAGAAGGAACCGGAATATTTCACCGAATTTCTGGCAAAATACGGTGAGGGGATCTTTGGTGATGTCGAGATCAAAAAAATTATTGTTGAAGAAGCGATAATTGATGTTGTCACATCGACCTTATCGGGCAACCTGTCCGAGTACACGCTCGCTGCCACCGCTGTCACAGCGTTCGGGCATACTTATGCATTTGAAAATCCTATAGTGCTCGGCTCTCTGAACAGAACAACTGCTTATTTTACCGATGAATATTTCATTTTTTCAAGCAATGAAAGTAAAACAGTGATAATAACCGAAAAAGGCGCAGAATATTTTGAATATAATTATGAGGAAAATGACTTGGTCACCGAATTCTATATAGAATATGACGGCACACTCGCATATCTGAAAAGACCGGAAAAATACCTTGTAAATTATAAGGACAGATATGAGTCGGTTTTAAGAAATTGCCTTGGAAGAGATGAATTTTGCAGAGAGTACGGAAGGATTGAAATTACCGATGGCACATTAAATTTCATTCCCGAAAGAACCGTGACCGCAGATGAAGCATATGACCTTGAAAAAATGCTTTCAAGTCTTTATGAAACATATGATACCACAACGGTGAACAGCAGACTTTCTGTTTCGGGAATAGCACCTTTAAGCCTTGATGAACTGATCAAATGCAATTTGGAAAGAGAGAAAAGCGAAATCGACAAATAAACATCTCTTTTGAGAATAACCGTCAAAAAAGCAGAAATATTGCTGCGCAGTGAAAAAATATCGGCACTGCGCAGCAATAAAAAATATAAAAAGGGGTTGACAAAGAGGAAAAGATGTGGTATAATTAAGTCACGAACTGAGATGAACATGTCTCAGTGGCGTGCTTAAGATTGGTTTCGCCGGAATGGCGGAATTGGCAGACGCCCGGGACTTAAAATCCCGTGATACGTGAGTATCGTACCGGTTCGACCCCGGCTTCCGGCACCAAGAAGCACGGGCAAAAATAATATCGCGGAGTAGAGCAGCTTGGTAGCTCGTCGGGCTCATAACCCGGAGGTCGTGAGGTTCAAATCCCACCTCCGCAACCAAAAAACGCCGAAATCAAACGATTTCGGTGCTTTTTTATGCGTTTTTCAGCCCAAAGTGGGGAATCTATACCTGTCGCACTAAAGTTTTGACCCCATTTTGACCCCTGAGAGTGTGGAATTTCTGTAAACAAAATCCATGCAATTGGGTCGTTTAGAAACAAATTATTCACAATCATAAAAAGCTTAAGGATGGTACACCACGGCGCACCATCCTGTTTCTATGGATTGTTATAGATTAAGCTTAATGTTGCGTGCTTGAAGAGGTAATTGTTCCTTTTCCGCCAAACATAAACCGCAATTCTGATATAAATAGATTGCGGTTTATGCTTTTCTATGATATAAATAACATTGTGACAAGTGTATTTCCAATGCTGATGCTTCCTTAAGATTACGGCATCCCCTTTTTCAGGCAGTACGCATATGGTGCTTACTATCTACCACCATAACCGAGGCTATGCAGGCAATCCAGATGCTCGGTAGCTTCAAAAACCTATCGGACGGTCAAAAAAAGCTTGACAAAAGCTCTCGCCTCACACATCATGGGGCGGGGAGCCTTTAATTGCGGGATCATAGAAAAGGGGATTTGTATGATCCTTTAATATAAATAATCAAGATAGCATTTTAGCAAATTCACAAAAATTTGTTGCAACACTGAGTAGACCTAATTGATACAACGATACAAAAAGCGAAGCTGATTTTGCCTGACAGTTGATGCTCTTTTTCGGATTAAATTCCACATCAGTGAATGCATCATATAAAAGGACGATTTTGGAAAGATCTTCATTCTCCAAGAGTGCGTTTATATACAAAAAATCGTAAAAAACTGTTTGTGGTTGAAGTGGAAAGTCCTTTCCCTCAAAACGAAATGCTACGAGAGGTCCACTGGTGTGTAGCCGTTCGTCTTGTTTTGCTTCTTTTGATAATACATGAAGCAAATCAGTATACGGACCACCATATTTGAACACCTTGCTAGCCTGAAAGACATTTTCAATTGAAACAGATTTTCCAAGCGATGGAATATACTTGAGAAGGTGAAATGCACTCAGTTCTGTGCCACCTTCCTGCATGGACTTACTTGAGATTTCAAGCACATTTTTGTTTGGGAAACATTTTTGAAACGCATTATGAATAGCTATAATGTTTTTCTGCTTCTGGGAAACTGCGAATCCGCAGTTGTAGACGAAATTCGCATCCCACGCTGTACAATAGGGCGGACTGATATCTGGCATAAAAACAGGTCTTGTGGTCATTAGACACCTCGCTTTCTGGCATAAAGACAATTACTTACATATGAGTTTCCACACCGCAGGATGTAGATATTCTTCCACGGATGCTCCGAGAGAAAGCCGATCCCGCACCATAGTGGAACAGATATTTTCGATTTCTAACGGAGATGGAAGAATGATAAAGGCATCGCGATGTTCCCGGAGTGTGGCGGTCTTGTTGATTTCCGCTTCTGGATCGATGCCCTCGCGTTTGAAAACAATAATTCTGTACTTCTTAACGAACTCATCAAAGGTTTTCCATTTTGAAAACACCTTCAGCTTGTCCCCGCCGAATAGAAAGTAAAGCTTTGTACTGGGATTTTTGTCCTGTATAGCGTTCATTGTAGCAAGGCTGTTACCACTGCGCATCTTATATCCATATTCCAGTGGATCGACCGACAGTCGTTTGTCATCTGCGCACATTGCTGAAAGCATAGCAAACCGTTCCTCTTCGGAGTAGACAGTATCAGGCACATCTGTCCTGCTCATTTTCCTCTTGACATAGGTATGATTTGATGGAACAAATACCCCGTGAGTTGCTCCAACTCCTTCAATAGCTGCTGTCATCAGTGTCAGATGGGCTATTGTCGGAGGGTTGAATGATCCTCCAATAATTACCAAAGACTGGTTGTATATATCGTTCATTATGTTTTTCTCCTTTTTCGTCCTCTTATTTGTATCTTTCATTACATGTTTTCATAAATTTCGTCAGCGAATCTTCAATATTCTTTTGAATATCATAAATTGTTTTTTGTCTATCAATGTTCGGCAAATTAAATTTAAGATGAGCATAGTTATTAGCTTTTTGATAAGGAAGAACTCCGCTAAAACGCATCATTGCTTTTCGTCTCCTAATACCTTTATCACTAAGCATTTCGTTTTTGATATATCCCGGAAAAGCTTTTGTTTGATCACAGCGTATGATCAGATATCGGGCCGAGACAAGTAATCCTTCTTGGTCCTTTTCAATAAGGGTCACATCCGCCAGTTTTGCGATGTTTATTACGATATCTCCATCTCGGGTTAGATACTGTTCCGGAATGGCAGAGCCGTAGCAGTAAATGTCCGCCTCATCTGAACAGCACGGATTTTGATATGCTTTATATGTGTAGCACGGTTCACTCGAGGCTCGATCTTTTTGAAAATTGTAGCCTATATAAATCGAGGCAAACTCACTCAATTTCATTGTCCGCCCCTTTTTGATGTTTTTATCAGATTTAACATAGGACATTTTGTTTTCCCCCGTTTTTAAACATATATTACCGCATACTTGAATTTAAGCAACGTAAATAATATGGTATAATATCTTTCAAAACAATCTTCATAATTTTCCGGACCGAAGTGCTCCTTATAATCAAAGTCGATTTGATACCACTGTTCGGCAAGGGATAGCCCTCGAGGAATAGTGCTGCCATTACTCCCTCTGTAGTTTGTGTCAATATCATCAATCAAAAATTCGAAATCAGCAATGGTACAAACATCATCGAAAGATATTGTACCTTTTCGAATTTCAGCAAGTTTTGGTATCTCGCGCTCCAAAATGTCCATTATCTCATTTGACACCTCGACAAACGAGTACTTCGTTGCTCTATGATTGTCCTGTTCTTCGCTTCGATCAAGCTCCGTTATTTTTGCTCTCTCAAAACGCAAAAGCGACTGAATAAGTCTGAGGCGAAGATGGAATTCCTCGAAATCACATGAAGCAATCTCCTCAGTCCGATACCACTTGTCTGCCAAAGTTGATTTATCTGATCCGTTATATATAGGATCTATCAAACTGATCAAAGGTGAAAGCGACCTGATCCAAAGCATATGATCCTTTGTTAATGTATCAAGCGTAGCATCGCAAAAATCAAAATTTTCGTTAATTTCCTCTTTAAGTATATCCAGTATTCCACAGTCAACAAGTATACTTCGAAAAACTCTACTCATAAAAAATATCCTCCAAATAATTATAGTGCCTCACTTTGGTGAATAATTGTCGCACACATAATGGTGGTATTTGCTTGGGCTGGCATAATTATTTTCCTGCCAAGGACAAGACCCTCCGCTGTGATAACGGCAATTTTCGCAATTGTTAAGAGCGATGCCATGATTTCTGTCTGCTTCATTGTGAAGGTTATAATAACCCTCGGAAAAGGTGTCGGAACAATCATCTGAAGAATTCAACAAATCACTTGCTGCACCAATTAAGACTAAACCAATAAAAAAACCTAAAAAACCCATAATTTTTACCTCCAAAAAAGTTCACAAGTATTATACATCATATACTATCAAAAATAAAGAGGCGCTTCTTACACCTTTTTTGTTCTAATTGGCCATAATATACACAAAAACAAGCCGCAATCTGTTCCTATAAAAGAACAATAAAAACAAGCAAAAATACGTTCTGCTCACGGAACGTATTTTTGCTTGTTTCTTATTCTTCAAGATATTGCCTAGCAGCAGAGCGATATTTTCGAGCAAATTTACTTGCCAAATTTGCAGGCTCAAGTATTTTTACATGATGACCAAATTTGAAAAAATAAAATTCTGCTTGCGTTGAAGTACATTCAAATTCATAGATTGCATTATCACGTTTATTGATATACATGGGGCGCAAATGTAACATTTTTTGATACATTTTCTCTCCCTCTGGATCAAGTTGGATAACTATTTTTTGAATTTCTCTTTTATCAGATAAGTATTGAATTCCACGTATCTTGAGTCCCAGATTTATTTGTGCTGCATCTTTCTTGTGTATAATTGCATCATCTGATAAACATTCGCATCTTTGTATTGATGATAATCGAATGGATCCAACCGACCACGCTGATCCATGGTCATTGTTTATCATTCCTACCAAATAGTTATAGAGTAATTCTGAATCTTGATAAACACCATAAGGTTTCATATATACAATTGTTCTTTTCAACTCTCCATTGATGGAAGTTGTGCTATGTAAATATAATT
The DNA here is from genome assembly GCA_017522515.1 of Clostridia bacterium. Next base: position 22,950 of record JAFWZH010000298.1, on the reverse strand, counting down.
TCAGAACTTTTTTTGTATTCAAGCCAGTGTGTATTTTCTCCAAAACATCTTTATAAAATATTCTTTCTCGCTCAACAAAAGAACGGTCAGCATATTCTTCTAAAACAGTTTTTATATAATCGCCTATGCTGTCGTTGTAAAACAATTTCTCGCGTTGAGCTTCATCTGAGACTAAATGTTCAATATTATCTTTATCGACATTAAATGTGAATGAAACCCCTTTTCTTTTTGTGCGCAGAATATTTTCGGCTATTAATTCTTCACGTTTGTTGTTTAATAGAAATTTAATAGCTGTTTCCCGCTGCGTTGAATTCATTTCCTTTAATACATCAGAAATTCTGCTTTTTTCAATTTCAAGCATATGTTCAAGGGATGCATGAGCGTCGTACTTATAACATCTGAAAATATGATTGATAATATGTGACGACAACTTTTGCTCGTCCGCCTTTAAAGTAGAAACAAAACCATTTTGGGTATGAAATACATCTTGATCGTTCAGTAGTATCGCTTTAGTGCGTTCACTTATATTTAGTCGTTGTTTATTTTGAATTGGCTCGCCGTTATTTACCCAACGGTTGTATGAGTATTTTAATCCCGAAAAATCCATATATGCCTCCTTGTTCTCTGGTTGGAACTTAATAATAGTTATATCGGTGTTTTTGCGTTAATTGTGGAACAATTTTCTTTGATTATATTACATTTGACATTAAACAAAAATGATTGTAAAATTGATATATAATTAATACAGCTTAAAAGGAAAGTTGAACATGCGAAATCTCATCTCAAAAAACAAATTATCAAAAAAGAAACAGCGTGAAATTAACGCTCTTGCTAGAAAAACTTGGACTTGCAATCCTGTTACACATATCTCAAAAGACTACAGCAAATATGATAGAAACATCAGAAAAAAAGCATTTCAAAAAGCATTGAACGAGGACACGTAACTGGTGATCCTTGTATAATATTATATCACATATATTCCCATATGTCAATATGTGTGTTCTGTTTACCGAACAAAAAAATGATTTTATTTGCTATTATTAAATCGAATTGGAACACAAACGAATTGCTTGCTTACTCTCGACATTGTTCTGTAGTGTGGTATAATTATTACATGAACTTTTTCGTTACTTCAAAAACTTAATACTGGGAGGTTACAAATGAACAACCAAAACGCTGCACACTTGCGAAACGAGAACATTTTCTCAAACCCTTGCACCATTCTTTTTGATACATGTTCTATCCTGAAGGGTGATGCCTTTGCATCGTGCATGAAATCAATTATTTATCGCCGATATGCTCAGAACAGAATTATCATTCTTTCTTCTGTCCTGCAGGAGCTTCGCTACCTTGCCAATGCCGTACCATCGACTTGTCGTGAAGAAGCTTGCCGTGCTTTAAACGAGCTGCAAGTTTTGGAACAGGCTAAAGTTATTTCTGTTGTAGGTGATCCAGCTGTATCTGAACAAGCCGATTTTTCGATTATCAAGTACATATCCATCAATCGCTTTAATCACGATACGATATTAGTGATTACGCAAGATCGTCAGCTTGCTGAAGATATCTCTATGCTTAACAACATTACTTCGGTATCCTCGCTTCCTGCTGTCTGTGTACGCAAAATAGGATATCAAGGGGAATTAGTTTCTCCGTTTATTGATTATCAAAAGAAAGATATGACGACAAACAATGCACGGGATGTTCTCAAGCGCTTTGGCATTTCGTCCTGAGACATTGCTTCTATTCGCATAATGCACACCAATTCTAAAAATCAAAAATATTTTATAAAGGAGGACTTTATAATGTCCAATACTACTTATTCTCTTCACTCCAACTTTTCCGGCAATCTTAACACTCCCGTTCAGAGCCCGTCCTACCTCGCATACCTTGATAATCTTATCAAGACCAGCGATATGATCCTTCTAGATGCCGACACAGCACAGAAAGGGGCTGCTTTTGATGCTCTTGTTCGCCAGTTCATTCCCTTCCTTGCAAAGCACAAGCGTCAGATTATTTGCCCTCAGGCTGCGTTGAACGAGCTTAAATACCTTTCCGCATCGCTCGATCCCCGAGTAGCCGGCAAAGCAGCAAAGGCACTGGAGGGTATTAATGCGCTGTTTCATGCCGGATACATTGTCTTCAGAGGCAATCCGAATGAGAGAGAGACTGCGGATGCTGCAATTGTTCGTTGTGTTGCAACAAACATCTGGGATGCAAACATCCTCGTGCTGTCGCAGTCTGGAGATGTTGCTGCGGATTGCAAGCTTTTCAATCAGATTCGCTCAACCAAGCTGAATCACACCGTTACGATCAAGCGTATTTCCGATCAGTACGGCAGGATTCAGGACTTCGTTGATTCTCATGACAACGACATACATCCCTCGGGTAATTCAGCGCAGAAGACCAGTACCAATACCGCTGACGTTCTCAAACGTTTTGACCTTTAATCGAAAGGAGACATGATTATGACAAATAGAGCTTTTAACACAGCTGTTAACAAAAAATCACCATTCGCAATCTATCCGGCAGAAAAATTGAATGTTATTAATGTCGGTGTTTCTCGTGATGCATGGTTGTCCGATGTAGACCAATTGGTTATGCTCGCGATCAATGAAATGTTGGTCGCGACCAGTACTCTTTTACACAAGCACCTTTTACAGTTGGGACTTGAGCAGGTGGATATCAACGAAATTCGCTCGTCGCTGTCAAAACTCAGCGGTGCAGGATATCTTACAAAAATGGAGTTTGCCTCTCCTACGGGCAAATCACTTAACAAAGTTTATTCGCTCGCGATAAAAGGGCAAATGTTTGTAAAATCCAAAGGCAAGCACCCTATACTTTCCGGTTATGTCGATGGACTGGATGCTACTGCAGTAAAAAGACTTCTTTCTGCATTGCAATTTATCATATCACAAAACTATACTTCCAAGGCATCATCAATATCAATGGCTGCCGTGGTTGCGGAAAGAGGAAATTGCGATGCGAAGGAAAACGCACACATTTTTCGTCCAAATGCAACCATTCAGTTCAAGAACAAGACCGTTTTCGTGGAATCGGTCAGAAGAACATTTGCCAACGAAGACGACTTGCTTCGCAAATTAAAGCGAATAGATGGTTGTCTGAAACACAGCAAGTATCTCAACACATCAATTCATGATACGGTTGAAATCGTTGTCATTTGCGAAGACTTCGAGCATATGCTTTCTGTTGTCAGCGCAGTAAAGTCTTCCAAAGACAGATTTTGCTTTAATTTGACTTTCACAAATGACTTGGACGCATATAATCGATCGGATAACTGTTTATATCCGTACGAACCCAAGAAAACAGTTTGGGAAAAGACTCTTACCATAGTCTCTCGAATTGTTGGGTAGCATTTTTGGGTGTCTATGTTTCATTTTTCTAACAATATTGGCAGTAATCTTGAAAAACAGAAAATATTATGATACAATATTTATAACCTATAATGGAACGATGTAAACTTTAGGAGGAAATAATAATGTCTAAACAAGATATCGAAATTGATAATACATCCACAAGTGAGGCTTGGGGTGAAAATAAAAATCTGATGATTGGTTCGGGAAAAAATACTAATCCTATATTCAAAAGCAAAAAGACTGTTGCGATTACTATAGCTGTGGTTATAGCTCTTGTGACTTTATTTGTTTTAGGCGCAAATTTCATTCCTATGTGGGTGTCGAATAATTCTGATTTTTCGACATGTCAGATTTCCATGTATGCCGAGCTTAATGGCATAAAAATTGAGGATGGCGGCACATATAATGTAAGGCCTGGTGACATCATTACCGTTGAAGCCAGTAGTTCTGAAGCAACGATCGAAATGATTGGTTATTGCTGGGGTTACGACAATGATTCTGAAATAATCGATGAGAGAAGCAATCGAATAACAATCATAGTACCCGAAAATGATGAGGGATATACAGAACTATTGCGTGTAGAGGCAGTTGCTTCAAATGATAGAGGCGGAGCTAACACCGAAACGAAAACTGGTTGGAAAAAGTACACCCTTAAGTACTCTATTGCATCAAACTATGTTTCCGATAATAAATCCGAACTGATAACCTTTGCAAACGGCGATGTTTACGAAGGAGAATTAGTCGACGGAAAGCCTCATGGACAAGGAACACTTACATACGCAAACGGTGACATATACGAAGGTCAATGGAAGAATGGAAAACGCGAGGGAGATGGAACTCTTACTTGGAGTAGTACTGGAGTATATTACAAAGGCAACTTTACTGACGGCAATATAGCAGGATATGGTACTTTCTACCCCAAAACAGCAGAACCTGTTTCCGCAGTATGGAAATGGGTAAATGGGAGACAAGAAGCAATAGGCGGATATACAGGTCGCTATGAGGGCATGATGTGTGATCAGAAGCTAAATGGATACGGAATATTCGTTCATGATTATCCAGGTCACGAGGGTGTTTCTCGGACGATTGAAGGGGAATTTAAAGACGGGACCATTCATGGATATATTAAGCTTACACAGACTACCGAAGGGGCAGTTTATGGTGAATATGGAGCTTTGATAATGAATGATTACATATACTATGACGAAGCTACTAATGGAACATTTTCCACGATAAATCATATGTATTATGATGGAGCTACAAAGTAATGAGAAGCCAAAATAATAAATATTCAAATAACAAGCTCGCAGTCTTATTGACTAGATATGAGAACGAGAAGGACGAAACATCTCGACGGGAAATCGCCAGAAAGATTAAAAAGATAGTCCTTGATCCGGAAGATCAAATAAGTTCTGGCGCTGTCTGTGCCGCAGCGAAAATCATCTATTCAGAGTCGAGAGACAGCCTAGATGAATGGATATCAATCGAATTATTACATAGAGCCGCAACAGCGGGAAATCGAGAAGCAAAAAAACTGTTAAAACAATGCATCAAGAATTTTAAAAAATATGCAACTAATGGAGATGTGATTTCTCAATCAATGCTCGGTAGATATTTAGTAGCATATTATGAAGATTCCTATAACGAGAGCAAGAACATGTGGTTGCAGAAGGCTGCTGGCCAAGATGATGCCGAGGCGATGGCCGCATTGTCTTATGGATATTTTTATGGCAAGTGGCGATTAGAGAAAAATTATCAAAATGCTTTCAAGTATGCAAAGCGCTCTTTCGAAAAAGGAAATCTGATAGTGGCATATAATCTGGGGTTTTTTTATGCAAACGGAATCGGATGTCAGATGAACGAAGAAGAGGCCCGTAAGTGTTATGAGATAGCTATAAAAGACAATCATCCCAAAGCAAGCGAGGCTTTAGAAAAATTGATCAAAAAGTGTGGTTCTAAAGTTTCCGATGATATGGTTCTAGATTTAGACAAGCCTGTGTCACAGAAAGACCTAATAAATTGGGGGAATTTTATTATCAAAAGTGTTAATGATAATACCAAAAAACAGTCCGAGCTAACTCGTATTACTGTGATAAGTGAAAGCAAAAAAATCAGGAAATTGGTCAAAGCCATACCGGAAGAGACAAAAAAGCTGATTTTTTCTAAGTTAGATGAAGTTACCAGGGCGAATACAGAGTTTATTAAGTACTTTGAGGAAATGCATAAGCAACTTGAAAAAGGAATATCTGATATACAGTGGACAGTTAATGAAACGCAATACAATATTGAAACATTATCGTCCAAAATGCAAGAATTTTTTGATAAAATGGAGGAAGAGTGCAAAAAGCAAGCGGACTCTCCCCAGTGTAGCAGTCTTCGTGATGCTTGCGAAACAGAACTGAGTTCTCTTTTCGGCATCTACTGGACAAACGGGCAACTCCTTGAATCAACGAAGGAAAGTCTTATCGCCGCTAGGGTATTACTTGCTTGTGCTGAACGTGAAGGACTGTATGATTGCCGTGGTATAGTTATTTCTGCGACATCTGCATTGGAACGAGAGTTAAAGGCAAGATTCTATACGGGCGTTAGAGAATACTTAATTGAGCAAAATGTATGGGATGGAGAAACTGAAGAAGATTTGCCAAAAAACCTTCAGAAGAAAATCAATACAAACGAGGATAAATTCACATTAGGTGATGTAATGTTTATTCTTAAGTGCGAACATTACGCTACTAAAGTTCCACAAAATAATTATTCTGAAAATCAAATCACGTGTTTAAGAAATTATCTCAGATATAATGTATTATCTGATGATGTTGTTTCAAACAAATACAAACAAGGTGGAAGATATTATGTAAATGAGCGTCCAGAGGACATTTTTGTGTTCAACGGCAGACCATCCTTCACCGAAAAGCTGATTGATATTACAAATGATTATCGAAATCCTGCTGCTCATACAAGCGAGACATCTAAGACTAAAGCTCAACAATGTTGTATAGATGTTATCGGGCAGGGAAAAACAGAAATTACAAAAAATGAAGGCCTCTTATTCGAGTTATTCAAACTAACAGAAAAATTCAAACATAAAAACTAATTCAAAATTTTCTTAAAAGAAGCACACAATATTCCATTCGTGGAACGGAATAATGTGTGTTTCTTTGCATTATACAGAAATTCGGAACACAATCAACACTCGTCTTTCCTCTTTTCATATGTGCTTATCTATGATATAATATAATCGTCAAAAGGAAAACAACTGCGCAGTTGAACCTTTCACATCCGATTTACAACTCTTTATTAAAGAAAGGACAAAGTTATGAAAAAGATTATTTCTATCGTGCTTATGCTCACTCTGCTGGTATCATGTCTGGCTGTTCCCTCTTTCGCAGCTACTTCTACCTTGCGTAAAGGTTCTACCGGAAGCGACGTTACCTGGCATCAAAAAACCATGAACTTTCTCGCCTTTGACTGCGGTGCCGCAGATGGTATTTACGGCAATAGAACCGTTTCTGCCACAAAAGCCTTCCAGAAAACATACGGTTTAACTGAAGATGGTATAGCTGGTTCCAAAACGCTCGCTAAGGAGAAATCGCTCGTCAAGGATATTCAGCAAAAACTGAATGAATTGAATTATGGGAAGCTTTCTGTTGACGGTTTGCCTGGCAACAACACAGTTAAAGCCTTAAAGAAATTTCAAAAAGATATGGGGCTCGCTCAAACGGGTGTTTGTGATACCACGACACGTCAGTATCTTAATGATACATACGAAAGTGATACAAGTGAAATAGAAGATCGTATCAAAGAATTCGAGGAAATGTGTATGGAGTCTTGGACTCTTCCTTTGAAAGAGGATTTCAAATCCATCACTGGAAGTCGTAAGTTTGCTTCGGCTCGCGATAGCGGAAAACGTGCGCACGCTGGTATAGATTTCGTTGCTGAGGCAGGCACGAAGATATATGCAATGACTTCGGGCACTGTTCTTCAAGTATATACCTTCTATGAGACTACTAAGGCCGTAGAAGTGCAAAACGATGATGGTTCAATTCTTAGATACTGTGAAATTTCTTCGGCTGTAAAAGCAGGAGATAAGGTTAAACAAGGGGATGTTATTGGTACAATCATGCGTGCCGCTATCAGTAAGACTACTATGCTACACCTTGAACTCTATATGGGTGACACTTCTGGAGGCTTGACTCAGCGAAACAATAAGAAATACACATATGTAGACGCTAACAACAAATTCCAGAGACGTTCTGATTTGATGAATCCTACATTTCTAAAAAATCTGGATCACCCCGATTGATTTGTTACAGATTTGAGTTATTTCAGAAGGAAGCACAGAACTCTTTTTCCGTATTCTGTGCTTCCGTTTTTTTACCAATGTTTTTCATCGTTATAAAATTGCCTTCGATTTTTTATTAAAACATATTTCAAAATGATATAAACACCATTTTCATAAAAAACACAATTTATAATTGCTATATCTTTGTGCTACATTTTCTTGGAAATACTTAACATTGTAAATCGTTTTATAATAAAGCGCGCAAAAACTGAAACATATTCAAGTATTACCCTGTGTCTTTGCAATTGCTTGGCGATTCTATTAAGATGTTGTTGACAGCACAGAGGCTATACCAAACACAGAATCAAGAATCGGCGTTTTTAAGACGTTCGTCGGCGAAAACAGTCCCCCAAAAGCCTTCTAAAGTCCATCGGGTCGGGTTTTTGAAGTCACCCTAATCTCCTCATACCCGGAGGTCGTGAGGTTCAAATCCCACCTCCGCAACCAATTGAATAGGAGTCAAGTTCTGAACAGTTTTATTGGACTGTGAGAGATTGACTCCTATTTTTTTCGATAAATTCAGGCTTTTTTCGTTTTCGCTTATTGGACACCGTTTTTGCAAAAATTCAAAAAACGGCGAGTAAACTTAAAAATGACGTTAACTTTCGAACCGTGCTGTTTGGACATCGCGGTTCGTTTTTCTTTGATAGTAAAGTTCCTCTGTTTGGTCGGGTGTTTTATAATTGTTTGCACGATGTGGGCGCTTGGAATTATAGAACTCCATATATTCAGCAATGTGAGCTTTACAGTCTTCAACAGAACGATATGAAGTGCGGTATATTTCTTCTTGCTTAAACGATGAGAAGAATGACTCCATTGCGCCATTGTCGTAAGGATTTCCAGAACGGGAAAATGACTGTGTGATACCGTTTGCTATCAATAATGTGTGAAACGAGTATGATGTATACTGACATCCCCGGTCAGAATGAAATAATAATCGGTCATCCGGTTTCCGCGAAGCATATGCTATTTTGAATGTAGCGGTTACAAGTTGCGTGCTGGCTTTTGACGAGATTTTATAAGCGATGATTTTTCTTGAAAATACATCCATGATTGCGCACAGATAATAGGTTTTATGAAACAAAGTAAATTGCGTGCAATCACTGAGCCATACGAGGTTGGGCTCCTCTGCAGAGAACTCCCGCTGTAATATGTTTTTCGGTTCGCGCAGTTTATCCCACATTGCACGTTCTTTCTTTGCATGTAATCGAAAACTACGTAAGCCCATTTCTTCCATCAGTTCGCAAATCATTTTTGTACTTGTATGATATCCGCGGGTTTGTAATACAGATAGTATTTTTGCAGATCCGAAAAGCCCACGACTTTCTTCATATACTTCACGAATGACATCCGACAATTCTTGCCTGTGCTTGGCGTAGGTTGTGTTTGTCTTTTTATTTCGCAGTATGTGATTATAAAATGTCCCGCGATCCACCTCCAATGCTTCACACAGAACGCGGGTGCTGAATTTTCCATACAGTTTTTCAAGTTCGTAGAGTCTGGTTTTTAGTGGTGATTGGCAAGTACAGTTTACCAATTGAAGAACTTCACAAATCTGCTTTGCTTTTTCGCATGTTCGTCTTACATTATCGAGTTCTTTTTGTGGCTTGATTTCTTTGGCATCTGAAACATTGTTATATTTTTTGAGCCAATAGTAAATGGTGCTGCGAGGGACCCCTGACTCTTTAACGATAGCGGTAACTGGGGTGCCGGTGCGGTAGCTTGTACAGCAGTCAATAATGGTTTCGATGGGGTATGAATTTCTTTGCATTTTTCTTTACTCCTTTAAATAAAAATTTTTTCATAATCATTCTACTATATAATTATAAAAAACTTTATTTGATACGGATGGAAAAATGTATAGCGTTTGTGTTGTGAATTGTAGTAATTTAATTCCTAATATATTTGTGTTTCATTGCATAATAAGCTCAAAAACGGCGCACACTTATCAAAAATAGAATAATTTATATAAAATTTACATAGTATGCATTGACAAGTGTGTTGAAAAGGAGTATAATGTATGGTACAGAAGAGGAAGGGGATGTATATGGATTTTCATAAAGAATTTTTCATTACAGACGAACATGCTGACAACTTACCTACAATAAGAATAAAAAAAATTGAACTTGATAACTTTAAAAGCGTTAAACATGGAGAAATTTTGTTGGATTGTGGTAAGCAATATGTTCCATATGGTACTAAATCAGATGTATTAGGAGTATATGGTCAAAATGGATCTGGAAAAACTGCACTTATAGAAGCACTTTCGATATTAGAAATTTTAATGTCTGGTGGAAGTGTGCCGGATGTATATGCCGATTGCATATCCGTTGGTGAAAACTTTTCACGGTTAGATTTTACATTTGATCTGCAATATATTAGTGGTGAAATCAGAGAGCTTGAGTACGTATTCAGCATGAAAAAAATTAAACTTACTGAGGATGAGATTCAAGAGAAATACAAGGACGCTCCAGATGATTATCAAATTCCATCAGAAGTTTATAGAGTCTATATATACGATGAAATAATAAAATTATCTTGGGACGAATTAGGAAAGAGAAAAATCAAGCAGACAATTATTGATACCTCTGTAATAAATGCTCCTTTCGGTTCAGCTCCCAAACTCAAAGCTTTTATTGGTAAAGATAAAGAGGCATTCTTAAACTTAGAAATCAATAAAAAGTTAACTGCTGAAAAATCTCGTTCGTTTATATTCAACAAAAAGACACTTCAAATATTCAAGGAAAGTGGATTGTATTCAATCTATTATCAAGTGCTTCTTGAAATGAGATTCTTTGCATCATTGTTCTTCTTTGTTATTGACACAAAATCGTCAGGACTTATTCGACTGAATTTTGCTTTGCCACTATACACAAGAAGAGGAATGGTACATTTCGATGTAAGATCTCCTCAAACATTTGATAATGATTCATTTGATCATTTTAACAATATTTTGAGTGGCCTTAGTGAGGTTTTATCCCAACTTGTTCCTGGTTTAAGAATTGGGTTCAAAAAGGTTAACGATGCGATAACCAGCGATGGAGATCCAGGATGTATAGCTGAATTGGTAGCTTATCGTAATGAAATAGAGCTGCCATTGAGAAATGAATCAGATGGCGTTAGAAAAATTATTTCCGTTTTAAGCTTAATTGTTGCTGCATATAATGACCAATCTTTTACTTTGGCAATTGATGAATTCGATGCTGGCATTTTTGAGTATTTATTAGGAGAAATTTTGCAAACATTTGAAGAGTCAGGAAAAGGGCAGTTGATTTTCACATCACATAATCTAAGGCCATTAGAAGTATTAAATAAAAAATTTTTGGCATTTACCACTACGAATCCCAATAATCGCTATTTTAGACTAAAAAATATTGCGGCCACTAATAATTTGCGGGACACTTATTTTAGAGAAATTGTTCTTGGGGAGCAGGAAGAACAAATATATAACAAAACTAAAAGTTATAAAATTTCTGCTGCGATGAGAAAAGCGAGGTCGTCTATAGAGTCATGAAAAATAAGCGACCAAAAAGAAAAGTAGTTCTCGTCCTTGTAGAAGGGCAATCTGAAATAAATGCGCTTAAGCCAGCTATATCAGCTTTGTTTGACAGTATAAATCCGGAAATTGAAGTGTTTTTTCCAACCATTGTGGAAGACGGCTGTGACAAGCGTGGTGATATTACCTCTAAGTATGGAATTTCAGCTGATGTAATTGAAGGATGTATTTACAAATTATTTTTAAAATCTTTTTTTGACACAGAAAAGCTATATCCTAAAGATGTCACAGAAATAATTCAACTCGTAGATTTGGATGGCGCATACATTCCAAATGACCAAATAATATTTGGTGAAAATCCTAATGGCGAGGAAAAACCATATTACGGAGAAAATGGTATATTAACAACTGATGTCGAAAGTATGGTGGAACGTAACAAACGCAAACAAGGAAATTTAAACTATCTTTCATCAATTTCTGAAATACAGGTGAAATCCAAACGCCCAAAATACTCGATCTACTTTTTCTCAAGTAATTTAGACCACTTTATACATGGGGATGCTAATCTATCTGTACGTGATAAAACAAGTAAGGCCGAAGAATTTGCGGCACGCTATGAACTTGATCCGGTAGGATTTACGGCTGTTATAAAAGCTACGCCAGGAGCTTTACAAAATATGAGTTATGATGAGTCATGGAATTTCATTAAAGAGAGTGATAATTCCATCAAACGATATTCGAACATCAATATACTCTTGGATAGATTACTTAGTCAGATTGAGAACGGGGAATAAAAGTGTTTTGAATGAAAGTTCTCTGTAAACATTCAATAATCTTTTGCATAATTAAGTTTTAGTAACAGACTTGATGACAATAATGCGATCAAAAGAAGTATTCTTCTATGAAACGATGATATCTTTTTTGGTCTGACTTGCCAAAACGGCACCGAAATCACATGATTTCGGTGCTTTTTTATGCGTTTTTTAGCCCAAAGTGGGGAATTTATACCTCTTGCACTAAAATTTTGACCCCATTTTGACCCCCGAGTCTGTGGATTTATTGTAAACAAAGCCCATGATATCGGAGTGTTTGGAAACAAATCGTTCACAATTATAAAAAAGCTTAAGGATGGTACACCACGGTGCACCATCCTGTTTTTATATTCCGACATGGAATATCATCTGATTGGAAGCGGTTTGAAGAAGTGTGATCGGTGTAGATAGAGGAGGGATGGCTGCGGTCAACAGCTCTTCCTCAATCCGTTCTTTCATATATACAATTCCGCCCTGCATATCAAGCCCCGTAAAAGAAATCGCAGGAAAATCCGGTGCTGTGAAAAACAGCTCTCCGTCCTCCTGCGTTGTGATTATTATGGGATATGAAGTCGGTTGATCGTTATTTGGCTGCATATTGTAGAGATCCTCCATCAGAGCCATGCCCTCTCGCTTGTGGTCAATGAGGACATGAGCATACGTATCAAGTGTAAATGACACCGAATAATGTCCGAGAATCACCGAGAGGGTTTTGGGATCCATCCCCTGTTCCATTGCACGTGATGCAAAGGTATGCCTCAAAGCATGAAATGTAAAATGTCTCATTCCGGCAAGCTCGAGGATCTGGTTATAATAATCCTTAAACGTCCTCGGCTCAATATAGCCGCCATATGGATTTGTTACAAGCATTCCGCTGTCGTTATAGTTTTCACCTGCTACAAAGCGGTCATTTGCCTGTGACATTTTCCATGCGATAAGCTCTTGCATTACCGTAGGCAAAAGCGGAATACTGCGAAAAGAATTTTCAGATTTAGGCGTCTGTATAACAATCTCTGTTGTCGCTTCCCCCGGGGATTGCGGTCTTTCCTTTTTGTTCAAGCGATTAAGTGTTCGCCTGACATGAAGTAAACATGCTTTTGTGTCAATATCTTCCCATCTGAGTCCCAAAAGCTCTCCAAGTCTGAGTCCGGTAAAAAGAGTCAAGCGTACAAAAACGCCGTAACGGTGCTTATAGCTTGCACTGACAAGCTGTGCCTGCTCGTCACGGGTAAGGATTTCTATTTGCGGCTTTTGCCCTCGTGATAAATTAATGGCCTCTGCGGGATTGCTGCTAATATGCCCCTCGGCAACCGCATAAGATAAGGACTTGTGCAAAAACAGATTGATGTTTACCAATGTTTTTGGCGCCAGTCCTTCCTTTTCAGCTTTGTAGTTATAATACTGCTGAAGCAATCTCGGCGTGATATCCTGAAGATCTAAATTGCCAAGTGCGGGCTTTAAATGTACTCTAATATAGCTTTCATAGCTGTTATATGTGGATTGCTTGATGGTGTTTTTCATGTACACCTCCAAACACATATCAAGCCATTCGCCAAGTGTTATATTTTGAAATCTGTTCGGTACGGTATCTCTCAGGAATGATAGCTGATGTAACAGCTTTACCGCTTCCACTTGTGTTGAAGCATATTTGGATATTCTTTTAGGCTCGCCTGTAGCGAAATCTATACCGAGGGTTATGCGCACCTCCCATCTTCCGTCCGCTCGCTGTCTGATATTTCCCTCTCTGTTTGCTCTTGTTTTTGACATAATAAAACTCCTTTCACGGTTGGTAGTTTTCAAAGGAATAATATACAACCGTATAACTTTAAATAATCGATAAAGGGTTATTACAAAGTTAAGAAGTTATTTTCTTTTTACTTTACTAAAGCTTTATTTATAATCATAAAATAAAGGCAGTCAGGCTCTCACCTGACCGCCCCTTATCATATACCTGCATTTTCTAATATATATTTTTCTATTGCCACTTTGGGGATTTTCCATATGCGTCCGCACTTGAATGCTTTAAGCTTACCAGCATTTAAGAGTGCGTATATCATGTTATGTCCGATTCTGAGGACTTCGCAAGCTTCATCTACCGTTAAGAGTTCACCATATTCTTCAAACATATCGTCATTTCTCCTTTTTTAACTTTATAAAAGCAAATTTACCTTTATGTTCTGTTATAAAAAATAAAATTACGGGAGCAGGATTTCTATCTTGCTCCCGTTTTTGCTTACTTCTTATTTTTCAGCGGATTTTTGACACCGCGGCTGACAAGGTAAACCGAGGCGGCAAGAATTGCGCCCATCAACATCTTTTGCCACATATCCGAAATACGGAGCCATGGATTTAAGAGTGTCCGTATATGACTTGTCCGCTTTCGTTGACGGAAAATTACAGTTGTCAAAAAATCTGTCCCAATGGTAAGGATCGAATCTTGAGGTGCTGTAAAGATTAACCGTAGAGAAGCTTACGGTTTCACGGTTGCCTGCAGAATCAATCTTTATTATATCTCCCTGCTCTATATGTAGCTTCTCAAATTTTCCGAGACTGATCGAAAGCTTGAAAATGGCATTTTTAAGTATTTCCTCGGTAGATGCATAGAGATAAAGATTCCGTTTTTGAAAATGATATACACAAAGCGGATTATTGCCTTTTACAAGATACATATTGTTACCCTGATCGAGAACAGATAGGTTAAATGTGCCCTTTAAGCTCTCGGAAACGGTAATAAGATTATCCACATTTAGTGCTCCTGCTTTTTCTATCATTTGCACGGCGGTATAGCTGTCGGTTTTTATATTTGTTGTTGGCAAGCCGTGTTGTATTTGAAGATCAAGATCGTTGGAAATTATTCCGTTGTGAGCAAGTGCAAATGAAGTGTCATTTGTTTTGCCGAAAAACGGATGATTATTGTAATTGAATTTCTCATCTCCTTGCGTTGTCATCCTCGTGTGTCCCATGAGTATATTTGCATCCTCGGGAAAGCGGAATTTCATTTTGTGCGCCGCAAGCGGTCGCTTGTAGATTACAAGTCTGCCTGCTGTGTTGTATGCAACTCCCGTTGTGTCCGTTCCCCTTACCTCACTTGCCCTCGCAAGAACGGAAAATGTCTTTGTCCTCTGCTTTTGTGTAAGAGTGTTTCCATAATCAAGTATTCCAAACAAACAGCACATCAGATATCCTCCTCACTTTCGGTAGGCTCGTTTATATAAAGTCTTCTTTCCTTGAGATATTGAATAAGCTCCGGCTCGGTAACACGGGAAACAAATTTGCTCCATGAAAGACGGCGTATATCCTCATCGGATAAAGAGATAGCCACATTGCAGATATGGTTTACAAGCTGCAATGTGGCTATTATTGTATTCAGTTTGAGTGTTCCTCTGAAAATGCGGAATTCGATGGTGCTTTCGTTTGTGAGATTGACGCAGGTATAACGGTTGCGGTTTCCTTTTTTGATGTGCTCTTTCATCTCACACGGATTGTCCTTATATCCGTATCTTGCCGCCCATTTTGCAAGCTGATATTCGGTTCTCCGTGAGAAAATAAGTAACTCGTTCCAGTTCTTTTCCACAAAATAGAGTATTCTTGCAATGGCTGATTCCTGATCGGCATCCGATGAAGCGAAGGTGCTTCTGTTCACGTGGATATGCAGTCCGCAGGTCTCTGCTTGATGGGATTTGTAGCCCAGATGTCGGGCTGTTTCCAGAAGCTCTTCCCACGGCATTGAGTTTGTGTGGTAATTCAAAGTCATGGGATGTGTTACTATCTCGAAGCCGTTCTCAAGAGAGCCGTCATGCTTGCAGTAGATGTGATCATGCTTGTAATTCCCAACCTCAAGTATCTCCTCGGCGCTGCTCGTGTCCTCGCCCGCACCGTCAATCTCAAGCTCCACACCAAAGAATCTTGTTCCTCCGCCGTAGAAAATGGGATTTGGCTTATAGTGATAGTTTTTTATTGCATTGTGACAGATCATCTCATAGCAGCTTGAGCAGTAGGGATCATCATCATCGTCACTGAGATAATTGGCCCTGTCGTTGTGGACGGGCTGACCACACCTCTCGCAGTAGGTGTAATGATTCTCTCTGCAGCTATCACAAAGCGGAAAGTCCTCCGTACCTTCGTTCTCGTGCCTCCATATGCGGTCACCGCAGTGTTGACATATCACTGTAAGACTGTTAAGACACTCCTCGCAGTAAAGCTCACCTCTGAATTCAGTTAAATCCTCGCGGGAATACTCCGCCCCGCATTCATTGCAAATCGCTTGGTTCATATATTGTCCTCCATAAATTTATTGCTGACCATAAGATCAGTATTCATAGGGATAATATATAACCAAGCGATTTTTTTATTGCGTTTTATATAAATCAAACTTAATACAGCATTATTCATCAAAAATAAAAAACTTATAAATCGGTATGTCAAGCACTTTTGCAATATCAAATAGAGTATCTAGAGATACAGCTTTGCTAATGTTAGGGGCTTCGACATGTCCGATAAAAGCGGGGGTACGATCTATTTTTTCGGCAAGCTGTTCCTGTGTTAGTCCACGTAACTTACGGTAATATGCTATTTTTAGTCCTAATTGTAGATATTCAAATTCATATATCGCTTTCATGCTATCACCTCTTTATATTTTATTATAACAAAATCCGTGGGATATTGACATGAGCAGAAAAATATGATATACTATCTAACAGATATAATTTTGTGCCGACCAGTGCATTGTTATAAATCTATAATAATAGGGAGTAAAAAGATGAAGGAATTTTTGTTTTGTTCTAATTGTGGAACAAGAATCAGTACTGATTCAAAATTTTGCTTTAGTTGTGGGAAAAAAATTAAGAATCAAGATTTAGAATTTGATGTAAAAGAGAAATCATTACATGATAATTTCAAATATCAATCTGAAGGTTCCATTGAAAATATAGCTAGGATTTCTCAAGATTTACATGAACAATACTACAATATTATAAGTGAAAAAATAATTGAATCATACATTAATAATCTCACCCCTCCTTTGGAGAACATTTACCAAAGCGGAATAATATATGGATTTGACAAGAACAAAGTTGATAATGCAATAGAGGAATTAGAGCAAAAAATTGATATGTTTGTGAAATATCTTGAAGGTCTATATATCAACGGAAGTCTATTGATGTTGGATATTTCAGACAGCGTGATATATGAATGCACAAATTTTGCTTTAGGATTAGGATTCATTGAAGAAGATGCAAATCTTTTATACCGTCATTTCCTTGTTGAAAACAAGATAAGGGAAAAGAATAGTATTTTAGTGGAACAACTATCAGAATATCAATTTAGCGGTAATATTGATAAAATTGATAAATATAAAGATATATTTAACGAGAATCAAATCAACAATGATTCCTTTTATATCAGATTTGAGAATGCTTTATTGGAATTGGAAAAATTGCAAGTAGCTCTACACGAACAATCCCATTCTCTTGAATTGAATGATGCGGATAAGAAAAAAATGTATGAAAAAGGAATATCTCTTGGATTTCGTGAATTTGATATGATTGACCAATGCATAGATGGCGCTGAAGAAAAAAACGGTTATGCAATGAAAGCTTTAAAACAAAAAAACGAAAAAATGTTTTCTTCAATAATTCCTACTAAAACCACAAAAATTTTTGGAACAGATATTGTTTTTGATTGTCATTATTTTTTTGAAGATTATATAGCAAAAAAATTAACTGACAATTTACACAGTGATAGGTTAAAGTTCGTTGCCACAATTGACAAAGCTACTAAAGAAGAAAACTTAAAAAATAATGATTTTGATCTTGATATAGATGAATGGGGTATTTTTATCAGGAGAATTTGGAAAAACAATATTGATGCTTTTATTAATAGTTTACCAATTTCAAAAGGTGAAAGAACAGCTATCTTTGAAGAAATAAATGTAGTTTTTGACACCAAATTTGATGAATTGCAAGATAATTTAGATGATGTTTCCAAAATAATTGAGGCAATAGATGCCGGAGTCGAAATAACTGAGCTGGAAGGCAAAA
Source organism: Clostridia bacterium (assembly GCA_017522515.1). The sequence continues at coordinate 4,888 of JAFWZH010000298.1, read as the reverse complement.
TGAGAAAAGCTTTTCGTGGAAGTTGGAGTGGGGGAGGTTATGGTGTAAAAGGAGCTGTAGCCGGCGCCATCACAGCATCAGCGCTTAATGTTGGATCTGGGTTAGTCTATGATGCAGTAAATGCAATTTCAGCATCAAATGCAAAGCACAAAGCTGTTAAACAAAAAGCTGAAATATTACGAAACACAGTAAAAGAAATATCAGATTTTTTAAATATAGTTTTCACACATACACCAGCCGTAATGTTAAATACAATTAAAGATATGTATCCTTTTTCTTGTTTCTTCGTTGATAAAAATGAAGTTAATAATTTGTATGAAAATTATATAGTTGAAGCGGTTGATGAAACAAAAAGATCCATGGCTTTAGAGCTTCTCTTAATGGATCCTAAAGATGACCTGCCATATATGCTTATAATAGATTTAATATGCTCAGAATATGAATCGGAAAGATCAGAGGATATTAATTCGATAATAAAGATCAGTCAATGGTTTGGATTGGATATAGAGAAAATAAAATCAAAAATAATAAAGGACATTTCAGAGCGTTATAACATTGATGATATTAGGCGATGTGATAAATTGCTTGAGGTAGAAACACTTTTGGGTGCTGCTAAGGAAACAGAGAGAGAAGAGATACTGGGGGGATTCATTCGGCATAGTGAAATTACGAATTTTAATCAATATTCTGTAGATGAGTTGAATTCAGTAATAAGTAATATATTGGAGTTTGGTTCAAAGTATTTATATTCCGTTGAAACTGACAAGAAGAAGAGAATTGAAGAGTATATTGATTTTCATATTAAAAACATATTGAAAGAATATAGCTATTCTGAATTGGAATCTGTATTTAAATATATTGATTATGCCGCTCAAACAGTTGGTTATCAATCTGAAAGTATCAAGCAGAAAATATTTGAAGATTATGTTGATTATCATTTGAAAGAGGATATACAAGAGCTTTCGATGAAAAACATCGATTTGTTGGTAGAACATATCAATTGGGTAAATACAAAATATTCTTATGATATTAGTGCTGCAAAAGGGAATATATTAAAACGGATTTGCGAGCATTATAATATTGATTTGAATTCGGAAAATGAAAGTGTTTTAGAAGAAAATATTAATAAATTAAAAAGTCTCGATTTGGATTGTGCTTATGATTTTTCAGAAATTATTAAACAGCAAAAATTGGTACTGTCCAAGTTGATTGAGAAAAAAGACATTCAATCCAGAACAGTAGAAGGTGTTATATATGAGACGGTTGAAGAAGCAAAGGTCGCAAGCCAAGAGATGCAAATTATACTAAAAATTTGCAATAACGATTCAATAAGTAAGGTAGAAAAATATAATAAACTTTTACAACATCAATTTTTAACCGGACAAGCTCAATTAGAAGTAGAGAAATACGAACGGCTTTTAATAAAACATATTTCATATTGTAAAAATCACATTTCAAGGAAAAGTTCATTGGGGTGGTTTGTTTTATATTTATTACTAACACCGCTATTCGCTTTGATTGGTTCTCTTTTCGGAGGTATTGGTTTAATTATTGCCTTTATTGTAATAATAGGAACTTGGATAAGCTATGCAGAAAAGTTTAAAGAGACTAAGGAATATAACGAAGATATTGTTGAAAACAAAGCTGAAATAAATATGTTTAATCATTATTTTAAGCTAGATAATGATCGTATTAAAAAAAAGAAATAAATTTTTTTCAATAAAGAGACAAATGTGCCCTCTTGGATTTTTTCGGAGAGGGCACAGAAGGTATTCCAAAATTTTTGCAATTGACTATAAATGATATTTACGCTTTAATGTTGGGAATAATAATACTTTTGTATCTTGCCAATATTCAGAAGACACGACTATATGTGATATGCAAAGAATTTAAGCTAACAGAATATCGAAAATTGTCAACGTGGTCTGTAATTTCTACGCTTTCAAAACATCCGGACATTAACGCAAACATTTACAGATTGCTTGAAAGTAACGGAAAGAACAGAATATCTGACGAGGATAGGGCCTACCTCAAAGCTGGTCATTTGAAAATCAAAGCAAAAGCTCCGACGGATTGATTTCCGCTGGAGCTTTGATTTATAAATAAATTAGTTATCCGAGTGTTACATTCCATCCGGCAAGGTGTTGAGCCAAAAGCACAGCATCTTTTATACTGATTTCTCCATCATCTTTGCAGTCCGCAGCAAAGTCAACAACCTCAACTTCCCAACCAGCAAGATATTGTGCCAACAGGACAGCGTCCTTTATATTTATCAATTGATCACCATTTACATCACCTGGTTCGAACTTTTCTTCAACTATTGCATAATAACTGAAATGATTTGTACAGAACACCAGGTTTTCTCCAACGAGCGTAGCCGGAATATACTCTATTGTTCCATCATCCTTTATCCAGTAAATAGAACATTTCTTGGGATTAAAGCTCTCCGGAATAGGTATAGATACCTGGACTGTTTGTCCGGGCTGGGTTATTTGTCCGTCTTTTTCAAGATATACATCCCTCACAACATAATTTTGAGATATATTATCAAGATTATCCTTCATCTCACCAGACAAATCCGAATCACTTGATAATACAATTGATCGCATGACAAAATTCTCAAATCCAAAATCTGTTGAGCCATCCGTAGGTGATATCGAGACTCCTCCGTTCGTTAAGTTGCCATCCTGATTATTAAACTGTATTTTCAATGCATTATCTGGTTGATCAATTAATAAGTAACTAAAAAAGTTTAGAAATGAGCAAACATCGCTAAAGGTAAACATAATACTCAGACCTTTACCAGCCCCTTGAAGAGCCTTTTTAAACATTCCCTCTGCTATAGGCAATCCAGCATTCATTGAAAACGATTCAATCATCTCTAAAACATCTATACCGTGCTCTTCGAACACAGATACCATATATTCAGCATGATTAATAACCGCATCTAAAATATTAGCTTGACCGGGCGAATCCAAGTAATAAATAGTCATTTTATCAACAATCTTTTTATACTCTTTTGGCATACTTTGAGCCAATTTTATAATCAAATCATCAAGCAAATCTTTGGCGATATATTTTGAAATGTCAAACACATAAGATTCATCAAATTCTATCTCCAGATCTGAGAAATTCACCAGTTTGTATATAAGCATCAGTTCATTAACTAACAACTCGGTAGTATTATATATCAAACATGCGTCTGAATAATAAATGTCATTTGAGATTTCAATATGCCCACCATAAGGCACTTCGGGAATAGTGATTTTTGTTAACTTCGATACAGTAGATGCTCTGTAATTTGATATATCTCCCGAGAACACATCTTCAAGCAATTTAACAGAAGTCAAAACAGTATCAGTAAGACTTGTAATGTAATTACCATCAAACCTTCCTATAGGATACACATTTATTAATTTGTTGTTCTCGTCATACACACTTGCAACACCTGAAGTTAAGCCTGTGTTATACACATCAAAGCTTACAGTCATTGTTTGCGACAATATATCGTGGTAATATGTTAAATTTTCAATAAACATACCACTTATATGCGCGTTATATCCGTAAACTTGATCTTGTGCTTGCTCCAAAGATTTAATATTAAAAGAATGAATATTGTCTGTGACTATGACAGTTGTACTTAATATTGTGCCCGTTTCGATTTCGGTTATCGTAAAAGTTGTTTCTCCTTCTTTTAAGCAGTTGAGATAGAAAGTATCACCATCATAACCTCTTCCTATATCCGAAATAGTAACTATATCGCTATTCGACACAACATAAGCAAAATTCAGATCCCCAGAAACGCTTTTTCCGTTCTTTTCAAGCTGAACGGCAACACCTGCTTTTTGCCCCTTTGCCAATAAAAACATAGAAACATTAGAATATAGTTTTATTTCGTAATGGTCGTTGTCTTGGGTAAAATGATGGTTGGCGTTAAGAAGCTTTCCGTTTAACCCGTATATGTCTATCTTTCTCCAATCGTCTAAAGTACCGCTATAATAAACATCGGTCAAAGAGTCACATTTATAAAATGCCGCATAGCCAATAGAAGAAATGCTTAAGGGGATTTTTATTGATTTAACAGTTTGGCAATTATAAAAAGCCTCTGTTGAAATTGTTGTTACTTCGCGACCTTCAATAATGGACGGAATGACGACATATTCGCCATTTCCGACATATTTGTCAATATGAACATACTTATCCGCTGCGAAAAATGAATACTCAAAGTCTGAAAGATCAACTTTATCAGAGAAATCATCATCTTCTTCGTTGTCATCAAGATAAATTTTATAAATTTGCGGATATTTATATGCTGTAAAGAAGTTATCCGCTGTACTGTTTTTGTAGCAGTAAATGTTTTTTAGGTTCTCGCAGCTAATAAATGTGGTGATGTCAATTATAATATCCTGCTTGGTTTTAAAGGTTACACTTGTAAGACCGCTACAACCACAGAACGCCCAATTGCCAATACTCGTCACACTATTGGGAATAGTTACACTTTTAAGATTATTGCAATTATAGAACGCACGCATACCAATACTCGTAACGCCATCAGAGATGGTTACACTTGTAAGGTTGCTGCAACCATAGAACGTACCGTTATCAATGCTCGTAACGCTTTCGGGGATGGTTATATTTGTAAGGCTGGAGCAATAGCTGAACGCATATCCACCAATACTTGTTACACTATTAGGGATAATAATGCTCGCAAGACTGCTGCAGTTAGAGAATGCATAACCACCAATACTCGTAACGCTATCGGGGATTTCTATACTCGCAAGACTGCTGCAGTTATAGAACGCCCTATCACCAATACTCGTAACGCTATCGGGGACGGTTATATTTGTAAGGCTGCTGCAATCATGGAATGTATCGTAATTAATGCTCT
>JAFWZH010000297.1 GCA_017522515.1 Clostridia bacterium | reverse complement strand
GCACCAATGAAGATCTCTTAGTAGATAATCAAGATTGTGCAGAATCAAAGCAACTTGATGTATTGCAAAAACAGGATCTTAAATTTGAGTTTGCAAAAGCTCTGTCTTCTGTAATTTGCAATAGTGTGGATGCGCGTAGAATTATCAAGACAGAAGCCATCAAGCAATTTGACAAGAACTATGATGTGTTGTGGGCTACTATCAAAGATGAGCGTATTGGAAATTCGACCTTTGCTGAGTGTGTAGCTTCTTATTCTTCATCAGATTTAATTGATGCTATTAATGAAAATTTACCTCTCTTAAACATTCTTTTCCCGGAAATAAAGATGTTTGATATAAATGCAGAGACATATGATTGCTCTGATAATGAGCTTCCTGTTTCTGTTTGCTCAGAAGGTAAGAACCTTTTAATATATGCAGGTGAAGTAACAGATACGATTCCTACAAATGAAGTTCCTGCTTTCAATGTTTTGGTCGTAAACGAAAATAATCGCGTAATTGCAAATAAAGAAGTAATGACACGCGGAGCTAATTATAACTATTCATTTGTTTCTCCCTCATTTGATGGATCTCAAATAAATTCATCAACTAGAAGCACAGTTGTTGATAATAACTATGTTGGCAATAAGGCTATTAGTGCATACCAATACTTTTATAAGGATGATGCAAGTACAAATTCTATGGCTCTCCAACGTGACTACATCTATTATGGACTAACTCCAACAAATCAATCTGGAGCACTTAACTATAATGTAAATGAATACATTAGCTTTATTGAAGTCAACCCTACCACATATTTCAATATTGCAGATCAGACAGAAACTGGTTCTATTAGTGATGATCCCTACATTAAAGCAAATTCCGTATCTCGCAAAAAGCGAGATTTTACAGAGAGTGAATTGATTGATGCTTTGTGGACAAAGGGCGCTTATAATTTCCGTTTTGAAATTCTGCGTTCTACAAATGAGAGTCCTCAGATTCTTTATATACCAGTTAAGCCTAGTGACATTTGGAATTTCAATTTGGATAGAACATATCGACATTCTACTGCTTTTAGGCATAGCAAATACACATATAAAATAGATCCCAACAAATTCACTTCAAAACGCTTTTACTTATCGCCAGGTGATATATCATTAGGCAAATGGAATCTTGCTGAAGAATCTGTATATCGTTATGTGACAATTATCGAGGAGGATGAAAGTATTGAAAAGACAACTACTTATCAATATGAAGTTGTCAACGTACTAAGTACAAAATTCAAAGGTGATGTAAAACTTGAGTTGGGTCTTGGCAAAAACGATAAGGTGGGTGCGGATGTCGGTATTGAGGTAACCACATCAAACACCAAAAAAGAAACCCATACAGCGACCATCACACGTAAGGAACAATCTGATAATTTAGGCAGTGTTAAAATATATTTTTATGATCCTATAATTGAATCCAAAATTTCTGCCACACAGTATCAGATGAGAACATACAATACTGGTAATGTGAAATTTGGCATTTCAGCATACTAAGTAACGTGTAAGAAATAACTTATAACATTTTTACTTTAGATTTTGGGCTGTTTTTGTTCGTTTTTGTGGGAGTTATGCGGGCATAATTACAGAGAAACTGGTAAAAACAGCCCAAAAGAAAAAGTCAAAATGCTTATAAGTAACACGTTATGAATTGTTATAAGTTATTTTTTATACGTTACTAAATATATAAGTTATGAATTTAAGAATCAAGT
>JAFWZH010000296.1 GCA_017522515.1 Clostridia bacterium | reverse complement strand
CCTTTTAATAATAGGAGAAATTATCATGAAGAAAGATATAATATTGTGCGGTGTAGGTGGTGACGGTATCGTATCGGTAGCCAAAATCATCTCTGATGCAGCACTCAACAGAAATTTGTACTTGAAGCAGTCTGAAATCCACGGAATGTCGCAGCGTGGTGGTTCGGTTTTCTCGCACCTCCGCATTTCCGACAAGCCGATTTATGCAGACGTTATTCCCGAAGGTCAGGCCGACATCATCCTTTCGAGCGAACCTATGGAAGCATTGCGCTACTTGCCGTTCCTTGCTGTCGACGGTTGCATTATCACCAACTCTGAGCCTTTCGTAAATATCAAGAACTATCCTGATATGGAAAAGGTTATGGCAGAATTGAACAAGGTAAAGAATACCGTTGCTTTCAATGCAAACGACATGGCAAAGAAGGTAAATGCTCGTTCTAACATGGTTCTGCTTGGAGCAACAGTTCCATTCCTCGGAATCGACTTGGCAGAACTTGAAGCTTCTATCCAGCGCATCTTCGGTCGCAAGGGCGAGGCTGTTGTAAATTCGAACCTCGCTGCAATACGCGCAGGATACGAATTTGCAAAGAAAAATTAGTGGAAATAAAAAAGCTACAGGTCGATATTGAATGTCGGCCTGTAGTCTTTTTTTTGATATTTACATCCGATTGTTATGCTTAGTTTTGTGGAGTGTTTACTTTTGATAATCATATTGTTGGGGGTAACTGTTGCTTTTTGTGTGTTATGTTTTGTGGGCGGTCCTGTAATAAAAATTGCAGAAGATAGAATACGCATAAAAGATTCCATTTTCCCATTATTCAGATTCAAGAGGGGAAGCATAAAGTCAATAACAATGCTTGATAATTGCCCTAATGTTGTATCGCAGGATTATGTGGATAGGAATGGAAGGCACGAGACATCATTGTTGATAAAGAAAAAATCGTACAAGGGGCAGTATAATATCTTTACGAAGAGCGGGAGAAAAATGACAGCATTCCTATTTGTCAGGGATGTCAATATGCCCTGCATTGAGATAAAGACGCTATCGGGATTGTATTATCTCAATTATAAAGCTGAAAATCGCACAAGAGAAATATACAATAACATAATTGGATTTATGGCATATCCGTCTGATAATGATGATGAAAAAGATGTAAGAGATTATTCGATTGTGGAGAGGGTAATAAGAATTTGTATTATAACAGCATTTTTAGCATTAGTTATAAGTCTCTTTTTGGTGTTATTCTACAATTTGATAAATTGTTGATGAGTTTATTGAAAAATATTAGTTATGTACCATATCTGAGTGGGAGAGGAAACTCTTCCGCTTTTTTTGTTGTGTTAATAAAAAGCACTATTTTTGTAGTGTAATGAAGATTTATAATGGCAAGATAATGAAGTGATAAATTAGAAAACATATTATTAATCCGAGTTTTACGCTCTCGACCCCACAACATCGAAATCTGGTAAATTTCAAAAATAACGGGTTTGAGCATACGGTTAATTCGCGCCTTGGCGTGAATTGTTTCCTTGCTTATAGGTTATGAAGGTTTACCAGAGCCCGATGTTGGATATAGGCAGCAAACGAAACGGTTCACGTCTTTTTTTGCTGTCGGTTCAATGAGCGTTTGCAAAGAACAACGATGGCAGAAGGTAATATAAATATAGGTATGGCGATTCGCGAGGAATTGAAGCGGCAGGAACGCACTGTCGCTTGGTTTGCGCGTAAGCTTAGTACGAGCCGCATGGCCTGCTATCGTATTTTCGAAAGTTACAGCATTGATACTTATATGCTTCTGAAAATTTCCAAGGTTCTGGACTTCGATTTCTTTGCGATGTACTCCGAAAATTTGAAATGTGACGAAAATATGTAACAAAATTGTTACAGTAATATAGCTATTTTGTTATATACAAGTATGTAATAAATGTATCAATGAGGTTATTTTTGCAAAAATTTTAAAATTTATAAGATAATGAACGAAAATAAATTCTTAAGGTATTTTTCAATTGCTGCTTTCTTGGTATTGGTGTTTGTAAGTTGTTGGGCAACAGTGGAATCTTTACATCTTTTATTGTCCTCATGGCCGATTGCTATTTTTTGGATAGTGGCAGTTATATTTTTTGTAGTTGCATCAATTGGAACAAAATTGATTGTTGATAGCTTCAACCACAATATTAGAGTCGAAAACCGACCATTTAAACTCATAGGAGGTTTGATTCTGGTTCTTGCGTTTTGGCTTTGTTTTTCAATGCCGACAAATACACATACGTTTTTGTATCGTTCAGTAGCAAGTGGGATAGCAAAAGAGGACATACAGACGACTGTAGGTTATTTGAACCAATTGGCAAATGACACACGTACTGAAGAAATGATAAACACAAAACTTGTTGAGTTCGATAACAAGATTAAGGCTAAATTGACAGAATTGGAAATTGAAATTAAAAATGAAGCTAATCCAGGATTTGGACCTCATGCTACAGAAATATTACGCCAATTTGCCGAATTGCTCGATGTTCCCAAAGTAGAACCTATATCTAATAGAGGCATAGGAACTGTAGAACAGCGAAACAAATTGGTAGATATGTATAGAGAAAAAATATATGCATTGGCAGAAACAAAGAAAGATGCGATTAGAAAATCAATGGAAAACACTAATAAAAATGAATATCAAGGTGTAGCAAAAACTTGTGTCCTTAATTTGAATGCAATTGCAAATGATATGAATAAAAATTCTTCTGCATTGAATAATGTCAAGTTTGCCGACGAATTAAACAATAGACTATCAGATGGTTATGCAACAATCAAGATATACAATAATTTTGTAAGTTTTGATTCAGAATCTGATAAGTCTCGCTATACAGCAGAAAATCCAGTTACAAAAGTTAAACGACTTATGAGCGTGTTTGATGTATGGAAAGATTTCTTCAAGGGATTGTATAAGGGATATGGATTTGGATTTTGGATTTTAGTAGCAATATTGGTTGACATTGCTGGATTCATATTCTTTGACATTGCATTTGCAAGACGAGATTAAACATATTATTGTCCACTAAAAATAATAGTAATGGAAGAAATAAAAAATGATTTTGGAATAGACTTAACTGTTCCAGGAAGCGAAGAAAATAATAATACGCAAGAAACTTCGTTTCAAAGTTCTAATGGTTATAATAATTCTAATGATGATATTTCGTTGGAAGGTGGTTATCTAACACAAGAGGAAGAAAAAGATGTGAACAGCATCGAAATTGGCATAAGTAGAAATATCCCTATTGTTATTTTGTTCGGAGCAAGGGCATCAGGGAAAACAATGGCTTTGGTAAGACTTTCCCGCTGGTTGGAAAACAACGGGTATGATGTCGAACCTGTCAGGGATTTTAGACCGAGTACCTCCAAACATTATCAGAAAATGTGTGAAGACTTTGCGAAAAATATTCATAGTTCAACCGCACATGACTCTACTAATGTTTTAAGTTTTATGCTTGTGCAGGTAAGCAAGAACGGTAAAAGTATATGCCAGATTCTAGAGGCGCCAGGCGAACACTATTTCGATGAAGCAAAAACCAATATGGATTTCCCGACATACATTCAAGGATTGACAAAAGCAAAGGTTAATGGTAAACGAGTGCCCAAAACATGGGTATTTATAGTTGAATGTAAGTGGAAAGGTTATGAAGGTCAACAAATTCGACCATTGTATGCAAAGCAGATTTCCAAGATGTTGAACAAATTGGATAGAAGCGACAGAGTTATTGTGCTTTGCCATAAAGCAGATAAACAGGATACTTATTTTGTCAAAAACAATCCTGATACTTCAAAATTCTTGACCGAAATAAAAAGTGATTATGCTCCAATGTTTGAAAGGCTGAATAATGGTTTCCTGAGCAGATTATTGAAACCGGAAACTTTCAAATACGATTTTGTTGTATTTTCTGCTGGTGATTTTAATAAGCGTGCTGATGGCAAATATCAATATACAGAAAGTGACGACAAATATCCAGAACGTTTTTGGAAAGCTATTAGCAAATCTGTCTTTAACTAATAAATTGTTTTTATAAATATGAAATTCAGATTCTATACTTTTGGAGTACCTGAAGGATTTGACCTATATCCTAATGATGTTGATAGGATATCGTATTATCAACGTTATTATGACGGTAGTTCTGAAAATGAAAAACTTTCTATTTCGCGTACACCTAAAATGGTTTCTTATTCATATTTAAGGTATAATCATATAGGAACTCGTACAGGGTCGTTCTTTGGAATGTCTTTGGAATTCGATGGTGTTTATTGCGAAGACATTTCAAAACTATACAAACTTTTTGGACAGTTGTACGATGCTATACTTAAACAAGGTGTACTAATTACTCTAAACGAAGGCGGCACACCAAAATTTTGCGTTACATCTTTAAAAAAGGCAGCAAATGTTATTGATTCGCTAAGGGCTAATATTGACAGAATTCTTGATGCTCAGTTTGCTGGCGATTTTAAGGCATTAGATGCAACTTTTAAGAACGAAGTTAACCTTGACAAGGTAATGTTGCTTAATGATAATGCTGGCAATGCTACTTTTATAAAGGCTTTGAGAGAGTTCCCTATGATTTCAATATCAAGTTCATTTGGTACTAATACAGGAGGGGGAACTGTTGTTGATTGTGTGCCACCAGAAAAAATAGACAGTCTAAAAAGACAATATTATGAAAATGACAAATGCTGTAGTGATATAGAGAAGGAATGTAAAATAATTCAGAATAAATTTGCTGCTCTTGCTCTTAACTTTAATGAAGAAGACAAGAAAAACAAACTGCGGCAAATTAAACCAGAATTTGATTCTGTACAGTCATCTATTGAATCTTCTTTAAGGGAATGTGAGAATGTACGTAAGACAATTGCAGAATACCAAAAGATAGAGCCAAATCTTGTGGTTCTCGCGGCATTAGCACAAAATAATAATAAAATAATAGATAGACTACAAACCGAAAAAAGTTCACTGGAACCTTATGATGGATTATTCGGTTCATTAGGAGGGGATTTCCCGCCTAATGGTGGCAGTAGCAGTAGCGGTGGCAGCGGTGATTCCAAACCACCAACCGATGAACCTTGGTTCAAAAAGTATATAAAACAAATATGCGGAGGTATCGCTGCGGTTTTGGTAATAGTGCTTTTGGTTGTTTTGTGGCCCAGTGAAGAAACTCCTAATAAATCAAATCTGGGTTATAACGAAATTCCTTCTAACACAAGCGGTACAGCAGGAACAAGTGGAACATCAGGTACTGCTTCTACAAGCGGTGCATTTGGAACAAGTGGAACATCAGGTACTGCTTCTACAAGCGGTGCATCGGGAACAAGTGGAACATCAGGTACTGCTTCTACAAGCGGTGCATTTGGAACAAGTGGAACATCAGGTACTGCTTCTACAAGCGGTGCATCTGGAACAAGTGGAACATCAGGTACTGCTTCTACAAGCGGTGCATTTGGAACAAGTGGAACATCAGGTACTGCTTCTACAAGCGGTGCATCTGGAACAAGTGGAGCCTCAGGTTCCGCTTCTACAAGCGGTGCATCGGGAGCAAGTGGAACATCAGGTTCTGCGTCTACAAGCGGAGCGTCTGACACAAGTGGCACATCTGGTTCTGCGTCTATTGAAAATGCATACACGATTATACCAGACTCAAAAGTGAAAAATAATACTTATAAAAAAGATCTTCCTTTTTCTATGACTATTAAATATAATGGAACCGATTATGTTGGTGGGGGTAAGTGGCATTTTGAAAATGGTATAGAACAAGTTGGTGGTAGTGATAGAACTGTGAATCCTATAAAATTAAAATCAACAAAAACGGGTTCCAAAATAATAACATACCGTATTAATGGTGAAAAAGTTGCTACTGCAACAATAAATTTTACAGAAATGTTTTGATTTTATTTAAAATATAAAATAATGAAATTGATAAAAATTGCAGATAAATTTATAGGTGTATCAATTGTTTTGTTATTATGTATCAATGTGTACGCACAACAAAATAAAACTTTTGTTATAAAATCTAATCCAAAATATAAAAAGTATGTAGTCGTGCCTAGCATTATACAAGTTGGGAATTTATTGAAACGACAAATAAATAAAGAAAAAACAGTTTCAATTGTTAAAGATGACGAAGATTGGTTTTTGCAAATTGATGAAACTACTGACTTTAATACAATAAAACTAAAGCTGGAGAAAGCCGGGTATTTTTTAGAAGAGTACCTATCGCCTGTATCTAAAGTAGAACAGCCGTTGCCGTCCAAAAAGTATTCTGTTGAAATCGATGATTTTTTAAATATTGAAGACTCAACAATTTTCAGTGTGAATTTTATGGAAGGTTTGTCTGAATCTCAAATTCATCCTAGCAGACGAAACTGGTGGCGATTAATAGATGCAATACATTCATTAGATGATTGTTTATTAAAAGTAAAGATGGACATTTCAACAGAAAGGGTAACTGATATTTCAAATAATTTGGGAATTTCGAGGAATGCTGCATACGAAGCTCTGCTAAAAGGGGCAAAACTTGAAATGTGTAAGGCATCGCAAATAATATTTGAAGTTCTTCCTAAATACGAAAATGAAAAAGCATTTTTGTCTGAAAATCAAAAAAAATTTTGTAAGTCAATTATACGTCGATATACTGATTTATTAGATGAGATTAAGTTCGATGATTCGGTTGATTGTAAGTAATTATAGTTTATTATCACTATTTATTATAGTTGCATTTTGTTATTCCTGTGCATCATCCTCTACAGATGACTATTGGGGCGAATACGAAGACATAAATTATAGTTATAGCCAGTCATCAAGTTCAGATAATATTGATAATGGAACAACCTGCATAAAGGTTGCATACGAAGAAATGGATGGCGGTACCATAACCGTTCCTGTTAAAATTAACGGAATGTCGCTTGATATGATTTTCGACACAGGAGCATCATCAACATGCATAACCTTGGCGGAAGCAAACTATTTGTACGAAAAAGGAAAGTTAAACGACAATGATATATTAGACACACAGCAGTTTATGACAGCCGATGGCAATTTGTTTGAAGGCTTGAGAGTTTTGTTGCGCAAAGTGCAAATAGGTGACGAAATAATGCTTCATGATGTAGAGGCAGTAGTGGTTCAAAACCAGATGGCTCCCCTACTTTTAGGTCAGACTGTACTAAAACAGTTTCGAGAGGTTTCTGTTGACAGGGAAAATGGTGTTGTGAAATTTTATAAATAAAGTAAATGAAACGTATTCTCTATTTAATCATCTCCACTGTGTATTTATTTGTATCTGGCTGCAATGGTTGTCAGGAAGAAGAAAAATGGTGGAGCGATCCAATTCCTATTCACGGTTCTGGAAACTTTTCAACAAATACAGAAAACTCGAATGAAGAACCTTCCTCATTGAAATCCGTTTCAAGTAAAGAAGTGCCTGGCGGTATGTCATTGGCGGAATATGGAAGAAGCGTATATTCCGATTTGATAGATTATGAAAAATATGGTCTCGGAGGTGTAAAACTTTGTGCGGAAATGTCTGCCGACAGAGAAGGCAAGTGGTTCTCCAGTTATCCTCAAAATACAAAAGTAACTTTTAGACCGCCATCTGACCTGCATCTGCATAAAATACCTATTAAAGAAAAATCCTCTAATATTATTTGCTTGTTGACACAAGAAATTATTGATGTCAAAGTTGGTAATGTTCAAAGTGTTCCACGAACATCATCGGAGCAACCAGCGTTTACAATAGGCATAAAAGTAGAAAACAAGAGAAACGATTCTGTTGTCTGTGTAATTCCTTTAGGGCAAATGATTGAAGTACAAGCGCCAAATGTACAAAATGTTGTTGTATGTAATACTTATCAAGACGTATTGCCTCCACATCAAGTACGACAATTCAAGGTTAGTGCTTATTGTGCAGCGCAGAAGCGAGAGTCTCCATCAGGATACCCAGCAAAACTAACGCCTTTTGTTCTTACTGCGCCAAAGCACATTTACGAATCACAATCTAAAGTTTGGAATTTCCAAAGAAGCGCTCCTAAAAATGATAAAATATACACCTTGACTTTCTATGCTTGGAGAATAGGAACGCATGTTGGAGCGAATGACCACAAAAGTTTAACCGGACACGCATTTGTAGATATTCCTGAAATTGGACCAGTAGGATATGGCGGAACAATTACCAATCATACCGATTTAGTTAAGTATGCTGATTACAAGGTAAATGTTAAGATTGATAGAAATGCACTGCAAAGAGTTCACAACAAGTACTGGGAATGGAAAAATAATCCGCCACAGTATGATTTAGGCAGATATGATTGTACGACTTTTGCAATGGACATAGCCGATGCTGCTGGCATATATTACGGCCCACGGTGGGCGATTCAGTTCCCTGCTGGATTTTTGAGAAGTTTAAATGCTACGCAATATCTGCAAAAAATATCCTCTCAACTAATGACGGAATTACGAACTTATAATTGATGCCGAAGATATATGAATTTCAGTTTTTACATTTATGGCACACCAAACGATTTCGACCAGTATCCTATTGACAACAATGATGTCAATTTTTTGAAATTGAGTGGCAGTGATGATATAGAGTCAAGACTTACTGTTTTAAGAAGAGACAATCTCGTATATTATGCATATTCGCGCAAGTTAAATGAGAAATCCAAAAAGTTCATAGGTTTTTCCCTTTTATTCAATGGAGTTTATTGCAAATCCCCACAGAAGTTATTTGCGCTTTTCGATGATGCATATAACGATGTGTTGATGAAAGGAGAGTTTCTAAAGTTTGAAAAGGAGAAAATAAATTTCTTGGTAAACAAATTTTATGAAAATCCAAAGGAGATTAATAGAATTAAGGAATTTTTCTCTGAAAATATTGAAAGAAATTTCAAGAGGGATTTTGTTGAACTGCCGGAAACATTTTATGTCGGAAAAGGAATCAAAAATGTGTCAATAAGAGATTCTGTAGAAACAATATTGTCTGCCATATCAGAATATGATTGTGTCAACATTCTCAATAACGAGAAGACAATGTCTGAATTGGAGAAGACTCATCTTATATTATCAAAAGTATATACTGAAAAACAAGAATTACAAGGCAAGTATAACAAACTCTTGGCACAAAAGAAACAATATAAGGCGGTTTTATTCTTGTGTTTGATTGTTATTGGATGTACAGTAACTCTATTTATATTCAATAAGAATTTGCAAGGTAAAGATAGTCAAATCAAATATTTAACAGAAGAAAAAACTAAGTTGAATTCAGAAGTTGACAACCTAAACCAAAATGTCGCTAATTTGAATCAAAAAAATTCTAACCTAACAAATCAAGTGACAGCCCTGTCAAATAGAAACGAAAAATTATCCAAAGATTTGCAAGATGTTACTTTACAACGCGATAATTTAGAAAAAGAAAATAGTAACATTGAATCTCGCTTGAATGCTAAAAATAGAGAATGTAATGAGTTGTATTCTAATAACAATTCATTAAAAAGAGATAAAGAAAAATTGGAACGAGATAATAAAAGTCTTAAATCTGATAATGATGAATTAAAGAAGAATCAGCCCGTTTGGTACAAGGTTACGTCTAATGCGGATTATTATTATAAATATAGATGTAATAGTTCTTATGAAGAAACAAAATGCTACATTACGGCAGGAAATTATGTAAAGGTATATCAAGAAACGAATGGATATGGACTTACAGAGACGGGGTGGTTACCAATGTATAAATTGACTAAGTATTATTAAAGAGAGATTCCTTTTTTCGTGAGATAGCATTTTACATCCTTTTTGTCAAATCCATATCTTTACCTTATCTTTGCACAAAAATTATTGCGATGAAGAACATTTTGATATTTATGGCATTTTGCCTTGCTGTTCTGGGTGTTTCGTGCGGAGGTTCCTCGGAAACAAGCACTTCCGAATCAAAGTCATACGCTGAGATTAGGGAAGAAGAACCTAACTATATGGGTGATTCGACTATTTACGACGGCATTGTGCTGTCGCACGAAAACAATGTCGTTGATTGGGACAAGGTGGCTCAGGATTCGTTGGTGCAATTTGTATATCTGAAGGCAACCGATGGTGCTTCGGTGCAGGATTCCAAGTACAAGAAGTCGCTCAAGGCTGCCCGCAAGGCAGGATTGAAGGTCGGTTCTGCACATTATTTCCGTATGACTTCAAAGCCAGAAGACCAGTTCAAGAACTTCAAGAAAACAGTAAAGGTTGACGACCAGGACCTTATACCTGCTGTTTATGCAGAATGCGAGTTCAAACGCTCGTCGAAGGAGGAATTTTCGGCTGCACTGAAGTCGTTCTTGGACAAGGTTGAGGAATATTGCGGTGTAAGACCTATAATTTGCTGTTCTGTAGGTGTTTATCATAAGAGACTGAAAAAAGATTTTGCAGATTATATGTTCTGGATGTCGAATCCGACAATTCCAAGCACAGCAAAATATACTCTCTGGCAAACCGATTCGTATGTCGGTCACATCGACGGTATTGATGGCGGTGTTGACATAAGCACATTTAACGACAGTTGTGGAATTGAGAACCTGATAATTAATAAATAGCCACACTGAGCTTCGCTCCCAAAGCGGAGTCGAAGGTCGAAGTGAAGGTTGCTGTAAATTCTTGGCTTCGACAAGCTCAGCCGGCGAAAAACAATCGTCAATCTAAAATCATAAATCGTAAATGTCATTCCTTAATCCATCTTTCCTCTGGGCTTTGTTTGCGATGGCTATTCCGGTGATAATCCACCTGATAAACTTTCGCAAGCCTAAGGTCGTATATTTCAGCAACACAGCATTCATTGAGGATGTTAAAAAGGAAACGCGCACAAAGACCAAGTTGAAGCAAATCCTCATCCTTATTGCCCGAATGCTGACGATTGCAATGCTGGTGTTCGTGTTCGCAGGTCCATTCATTCCCAACAACGAAAAGGCAAACGACGAGCCATCTGATTTGTCAATAATATACATCGACAACTCGTTCAGCATGGATGCCGATGCCGCTAAAGGCAAGGTGTTCGACCATGCAAAGCAGATAGCTAAGGACTTGGTGTATGCAAGCGACCCGTCGATGAACTACATATTCATTTCCAACGACTTCTATTCCGATTTCCGTGCGACTCTCAACCGCGATCAGGTCATAACAAGCATCGACGATTGCAAGATAAGTGCCAACTCGATGAAAATTAATGACTTGATAGTAAAGACAAATGCTTTAGCTCGAAATGGCAAGAACGCTTCGCTCTACATAATTTCTGATATGCAGAAATATATGTTCGAGGATGTTGAGGCTGAGCTGGCTGAAAATATAAATGCAGTTCTGATGTCGCTCAATCCGGTGAAAATAAACAACTTGTATGTTGACACCTGCTGGTTCGACAGCCCTGTGCATCGCGTGGGACAGAACGAGCATCTCACGGTTCGCATTACAAACAAGTCGAGCGAAGGCTTCTACGACATTCCAATGCAGCTTTACCTTAACGATTCTCTCAAGGCAATGACAAATTTCAATGTCGAGGCAGGGGAATCGGTGGAAGTGAACGTTGATTATCAGAACACAAGCGCAGGAAATGTTGCGGCACGTCTCGAAATTTCCGATTATCCCATTGTTTACGACAATGTTTTGTATTTTAGCTATGCCATATCCGACAAAACTAAGGTTTTGACAATCAATGCGAAGGACGAAAGCCGTTATCTGACGGCCTTGTTTGGTAACGATGAAGAAACTTTCAAGTTTGAGCAGGTGCGCCAAGGACACGAATCGGATATGAACATAAACGACTTCGACCTTGTTGTGCTAAATTCGGTGTCGGAAATATCGTCGGGATTGGCTGAAAGGCTCAAGACTTTCGTCAACAATGGCGGTTCTGTTTGCCTTATTCCGGCTTCGTCGGTGAATTACGCTTCGCTCAATAGTTTCCTTGAATTGTTCGCCATTGGAAAGTTTGAAGGTTTGACGCAGCACGATACAAAGCTTTATGGAATCGACTATAAGAACAATTTGTATCGCAATGTCTTCTCGAAAGAGGAAAAGCAGGGCAGCCTTCCGAACATGGAGCTTACGCATAAGTTGAACTTGTTTTCGCGTGCATCGTTCTCATCGGTGCTGACGCTCGAAAATTCGGCTCCTGTGCTTGTCGCAGGCGACTATGGCAATGGAAAACTTTATGTCTTCGCTTCGCCGATTGACAACGTGAATGCCGATTTTGCAAAGAGCGTTGTCTTCTCGCCGGCAATGTACAATATGGCGATGAACAGTCAGCTGGCAAATTCGCTTTACGCGACAATTAACACCGAGACCATTGCTCAGGCTAGGGTCGATAGTTACGAAATTGGCAATACCTATAATATATATGTTGCGAAAGGCGAGTCGTATCTTGTTGATGTGAGGTACAATTCGGGCTTGCTGAATGTCTTTATGCCGGCCAATCTAAAGTCTGCAGGCGTGTATGGCCTTTGCGAAAACAATGATACTATAGCGTTGCTTGCCCTCAACTACAACCGCAACGAGTCGATGCAGGACTACTTGTCGGAGGAGGAACTCGAGGCTATGAATGCACAGAAATTTTCGGGACGTGCATCCATCTTCAGGTTCGACGATGTTGAGCAAACTTTTTCGGATTTCAAGGAAATTTCTGAAGGAAAACCACTGTGGAAATTCTTCGTATTGCTGGCATTGTTATTCATTTTGTGTGAAGTGCTGATAATAAAATTTATGAAATAGTCGGATTATATTATTGATAATTAATGATTTATGCTTGATGTAATATTGTTAGTAACATTTTTCAAAAAAGCGGACAAAAAATTGCCGTATGTGAAAAAAATGTACTAATATTGCAGTCCAAAATTTTAAGGAATAATAAAAAGTTTTCGTGATGAATTTAATGAATATTGTTGAACAGAATTTGGAACAGGTAAGAGAGTTCCCAAAGTTCAAGGCAGGTGATACTATTACT
>JAFWZH010000035.1 GCA_017522515.1 Clostridia bacterium | reverse complement strand
TTGCCTCATACATTTCCTTTTACAACGAACAACGTCCCGCGTATTCTTTGAACTATTTGACACCTAAACAGTATCGTGAATATTTTTCAAATTCTATGGTGATTAATTAAAAAATGTGTCTACTTTTTGTTGACTAGTGCACACCGCAAGTTTAGTGGGTGGATTAACACTTTTTCGTCCAAAAAGCCTCTAAAAAGGACGAAAAATCATTACTGCCGCGAGTTTAGTGGGTGGATTAACACTTTTTCGTCCCGAAAGCCTCTAAAATGGACGAAAATGTATTACTGCTACGAGGTAGGTGGGTGCAGCAACAATTGATTAATTATAAGTTGTAATCGAAGGAGAAATTTGGTAGAATTAAGGCTAATATCGGAGCAGTGGCTTTTGATATAAAACAAGTAACTATTAATCGAGGTGCTTTTATGAATTTTGATTTATTACATCCTGCGGACCAATTAGTTATGCTGATGGAGAGAATTTATCAGTATGGTATGACAACAACTTCAGGAGGAAATTTGTCTATATTAGATGATAATGGAGATATCTGGATTACACCGGGTTCTGTGGATAAAGGATCACTCAGCAGAAAAGATATTATTCAAGTAAAACCGGACGGTACAGTAATCGGAATTCACAAGCCATCGAGCGAATTTCCCGTACATGCAAGAATTTATAAATCAAGACAAGATATAAAAGCTATTTTGCATGCACATCCGCCGGCATTAGTTGCTTTTAGTATAGTAAGACAAATACCGGAGACAAGACTTATTCCGAATTTTGTTGAAATATGCGGCAATGTTTCCATGGCTATTTATGATGTGCCGGGAAGCACGGGACTCAGTATAAAAGTTACGAACGAGTTTGAAAAGGGCAACAACGTAGTAATGTTAGAAAATCATGGCGTTTTTGTAGGAGCAACAGATTTGTTTAAAGCATTTATGGCGTTCGAAACATTGGACTATTGTGCCAGACTTCAAATAGAAGCTGCAAAACTCGGCAAAATAAGACCGCTTAGTGATAAATATATCAAAATATCAAAAGAAAAACAGAATGTTGAGATGGACGAATTTGTTAATAAGTCTATCAGCAGTGAAGAAAGAGAAGCAAGGCGCGAAATGTGCACACTTATAAGAAGAGCTTATGATCAACAACTCTTTACGAGCACTCAAGGAACATTCTCTCAGAAACTTTCCGATGGTTCGTTTTTGATTACTCCATATCACAAAGACAGAAAGTATATGGAGGAGTCAGACATTGTAAGAATTGTAGGAGAGTGGAAAGAAGCAGGCAAAATGCCATCCAGATCGGCAATCTTGCACAAGAAAATATATGATAAGCATCCGGAGATAAAATCAATAATTATAGCACATGCTCCATACGTAATGACATTTGCGGTAACTGATTGTGAGTTTGACTCAAGAACGATTCCGGAGTCCTACATTATGTTGAGAGACGTTAAGAAAATTCCGTTTGGAGCCAGCTTTATGCAACCTGACATGGTAGCAGATATGTTTGATCCCATGACACCGATTCTCATAGCAGAAAATGACTGTGTAATCGTGACAGGCTCAAGCCTTATTAACGCATTTGATAAACTTGAGGTTATGGAATACAGCGCAAAAGCAATAGTATCATCAAAGACATTGGGAGATATTGTTGCAATTACAGATGAAGAAGTAAAAGATTTGAGAGAAGCTTTCAATTTCTAAAAGAGGAGTATAAATAAATTGAGCAGTATATCAGAAATTTTTGGAAGTATGGTTTTTAATGATCGCGTTATGCGAGAAAGACTTCCTAAAGAAACATACAAAGCATTAAGAAAAACAATGGCAGAGGGCAAAACACTAAAACCTGAGGTAGCAGGAGTTGTAGCTAATGCCATGAAAGATTGGGCAATCGAAAAAGGCGCAACTCATTATACGCATTGGTTTCAGCCGATGACGGGAATTACAGCGGAAAAACATGACAGCTTTATATCTCCCACAGCAGACGGTAATGTAATTATGGAATTTTCCGGCAAAGAGTTGGAAAAGGGAGAACCGGACGCCTCCAGCTTTCCGTCGGGAGGATTAAGAGCAACTTTTGAGGCAAGAGGCTATACGGCTTGGGACCCCACGTCATACGCATTTATTAAAGAAGGTACTCTTTGTATTCCAACCGTGTTTTGCTCGTACGGGGGCGAAGCACTTGATAAGAAGACGCCTCTTTTACGTTCAATGGAGGCAGTAAGTCATCAGGCACTCAGAATACTGAAACTCTTCGGAAACACGCAGGTGCGCCACGTTACCACAACGGTAGGAGCAGAACAGGAGTATTTTTTGGTAGACAGAGATGTTTTCCTCAAAAGGAAAGATTTGCTGTACACAGGCAGAACTCTTTTCGGCACAAAACCTCCCAAAACGCAAGAATTGGACGACCATTATTTCGGCTCTCTTAAAACTCGCGTAAAACAGTACATGAAAGAGCTTAATGAGGAGCTTTGGAAACTTGGCATAATGTCTAAAACAGAGCATAACGAGGCAGCACCCGCACAGCACGAATTGGCACCTATATATTGTAATACAAACTTAGCAACAGACCATAACCAACTTATTATGGACGTTATGAAAAAGGTTGCTGAACGATGCAATATGGCCTGCCTGCTTCATGAAAAACCTTTTGAAAGTGTAAGCGGCAGCGGTAAGCACAATAACTGGTCACTTAGCACCGACACAGGAATTAATTTGTTAGAACCGGGCTCTTCTCCGCACGAAAATGCACAATTTTTGCTTTTCCTTTGCGCTGTAATAAAGGCGGTGGACGAGCATCAGGATTTGTTGAGAATTTCCGCATCCTCAGCAGGCAATGATAACCGTTTGGGCGCTTCCGAAGCACCACCGGCTGTTATTTCCATGTTTTTGGGAACCGAACTTACAGAGATACTTGAAGCCATAGAAAAGGACAGTGCTTATCATGGCAAAGAAAAGGTTGATATGGAAATCGGTGTACATACATTGCCAAAATTCCCAAGAGACAACACTGATCGCAACAGAACGTCTCCGTTTGCTTTTACGGGAAATAAGTTTGAATTCAGAATGCCGGGCTCGAATATGTCCATTTCTTGCCCGAATATGATATTAAATACTATTACTGCAGATGTGCTTATGGAATTTGCCGATAAGTTAGAGGCTGCCGAGGATTTCAACGCAGAACTTAATTTACTTATTCGCAATACCATAAAGAACCATAAGCGTATTATTTTTAATGGTAACGGATATACAGACGAGTGGCTTGATGAGGCAAGAGCACGTGGTTTACTGAATTTGCCAACAACACCTGATGCTCTTCCGCATTTTATAAAAGAAAAGAATGTGGAGCTTTTTGCAAAGCATCATATTTTTACAAAAGCGGAACTTCACTCAAGATATGAAATTTTACTGGAAAATTACTGCAAAGTTGTTCATATTGAGGCAAACACAATGTTAGAAATGGCAAAAAAAGACATTATGCCGGCAGTGATGAAATATATTAAATTTGTCAGTGAAACAGTTGCTTCGTTAAAAGTTGCCTTACCTGATGCTGATAGAAGTGCAGAAGAAGACATTTTGAAACGCATGAGCAATTCGGCAGGTGCATTTTATAAAATAACAGGCAAGCTGGAAAGTGACATCTCAGCAATAAAAGAAAAAAATGTTCCTCTTCAGAAAGCTTGCTATTTGAGAGATGTAATTATACAGGATATGGCAGAATTGCGCCGACTTGCTGATGGTATGGAGGAAATTATGCCGCCGGAATATTACCCGTACCCTAACTACGGTGATATACTTTTTAGTGTTATTTAAATAGAAAAGGAGATTTTTGTATGCGTTATGGTATTTTTGACGCACATTGCGATACGTTGACAACTTTGGGAGATAATGACAATCTTTATGATGCTCCGAGATGCTTTAATTTTAAGCAAATTGAGAAATATGACTATTTTACTCAAGTTATGGCAATTTGGGTAGATATTGCCAGAGATAAAGAGCACATGGATGAAAAGGTTCAAAAATACATAAATCGTTTTTATGAAGAACTGGCAAAAAATCCTTCTGTTACACATATAAAAACAAAAGAAGATATTCAAAATTCAAAAAAGGGAATAAATGTAATTCTTGGTATTGAAGGCGGAGAGGCTGTAGGGACAGATATTACAAATGTGGAAAAGCTCTACAAGCAAGGTGTTCGTCTTATTACACTTACATGGAACAATCCTTATGTTATCAGCGACACCAACTGCATCAGCACGGAAAACCTTAACGGAGAAAGTGATTACAAAGGCGGATTAACACATTTTGGTAAAGCAGTTGTTAAAGAAATGAATCGTTTGGGCATGATTATAGACGTATCCCATTTGTCAGATAAAGGTTTTTATGATTTATTGGAAGTATCTGATAAACCCTTTATTGCATCTCACTCTAATGCAAGAGCTTTATGCGGACATTCAAGAAACTTAACTGATGATATGTTTAAAGAACTTGTAAAGAAGGGCGGAGTAACCGGAATTAATTTCTACCACAGCTTTATAAGCAGTGAAAAGTCAGAGGTTGACGTATCGGACCTTGTAAGACATATTGAGCATTTTATGGCTTTAGGCGGAGAAAAAAACGTAGGTATAGGAACCGATTACGACGGAATAGACTACCCACCCAAGGGCTTTGACGGAGCCGGTGATTTGGGCAAACTTTGTGACGAATTGTTGAGATTAAATTATTCTGAGGAACTTGTTAAAGACATTATGAGCAGAAATATGGAGCGTGTGTTTTTTCAATGCCTTTGATGTGTGATTTGTGTCCCAGACAGTGTAAAGTAAACCGAGCCGCAGGGGAGACCGGTTTTTGCGGAGCTAAGGACAATTCAATAAAAATATCTCGTGCGGCTCTTCACTTTTGGGAGGAGCCTTGCATTTCAGGCACCCGTGGGTCGGGTGCCGTGTTTTTTTCTCATTGCTCATTAAAGTGCGTATATTGCCAGAATATAGAAATAAGCCGAGGAATTTCCGGAATTGATGTAAGTACAGTTCGTCTTGCGGAAATAATGCTGGAATTGCAAGCACAAGGTGCGCACAATATTAATCTTGTGACACCGACGCATTATGTAAATCATATCATTGCTGCTTTGGATATTGCTAAGTCACGTGGCTTATGTTTGCCGATTGTATACAATACCGGCGGCTACGAAAAGCCTTCCGTCATAGAGAGGCTTCGCGGATATGTGGATATTTTCCTGACAGACTACAAATACGCAAATAATACTGATGCCGCTAAGTATTCGGCAGTGAATAATTATGTAGAATATGCAGATGCTTCATTGGAAAAAATGGTAAAAATTGCACCGCTTGTTTTTGAAGATGTAACAGCAGAGATAGCGGAGGGTGTGTCATCACCCGTTCAAATAATGAAAAGCGGTGTGATTGTCAGGCACCTTATGTTGCCGGGCAAGCTTATAGAAGCGAAAAACATCCTAAAGAGACTATATACAAAATATGGCAATAGCATATATATCAGCATTATGAGCCAATATACTCCGATGGATAACCTTTCTTCTCAAAAAGGCACTGCCGGATTTGATGAAAATCTTTTGCGACCTGTAAGTAAAAATGAATATAGCCGCCTGGTGGATTACGCAGAGCGGCTGGGAATTGAAAACGCTTTTATACAAGACGGAAGTGCGGCTTCTGAAAGCTTTATACCGCCTTTTGATTTAACAGGTGTAATTAATAATTCTGAGCTTTAAGCTTAAAGTAGCCTTGAGGATGTTTGCAAACGGGGCAGATTTGAGGAGCCTTTTTGCCAAAGTGAATGTGACCGCAATTGCCACATTCCCAAATCATATCTCCGTCGCGAGAGAAAACAAGGCCTTCCTTAACATTAGCAAGGAGCTTGCGATAACGCTCTTCGTGAGCTTTTTCGATAGCAGCAACAGCCTCAAATTGGAAAGCAATGTCGTTGAATCCTTCTTCGCGAGCTTCTTTGGCAAATTGAGCATACATTTCTGTCCACTCGTAATTTTCTCCCTCAGCAGCGGAAAGAAGATTCTCTTCGGTTGTGCCAATACCGCCTGCAAGTATTTTGTACCACATTTTTGCGTGTTCTTTTTCGTTATTTGCAGTTTCTGTAAAAATTTCGGCGATTTGCTCATAACCGTCTTTTTTTGCTTTTGAAGCAAAATACGTATATTTGTTTCTTGCTTGTGATTCGCCTGAAAAAGCAGTAGCAAGATTCTGTTCTGTTTTAGAACCTTTTAATTCCATAATTGTAACACTCCTTAAAATATATTTTTAAAAATTATATTTCTTAACAGTTTAAAAGTCAATAATTAAACAGAAAGTATTATGCTCAAAATGCTCTGAAAATATACATTTTGTATCAATTTTTTTGCCCCTCTTGTTTTTGTTTTTCTTGACACGACTGATACTTGTGTTAAAATACAACGAAACGTATACTTAAGGAAGTGTCCAATATGAAATTTCGCGTAAATCTTGTAAAAACTGTAGACGATTCATACGATATAGAAATAGGCAGTAACCTGTTAAATAATCTAAAAGAATATTTAATAGAAATCCTACAACAACAAAAGAGAAATATAGCAATCATCACAGACTCAAATGTACACACTATATACGGTAAAAACTTTGAGAATATCGTAAAAGAAGCAGCAAGACAAGCCGCCGAAGGAGAAAACTCGATAAAGGTAAATACAATAGTTTTTCCGGCAGGAGAAAAAAGTAAAACAAGAAAAATAAAAGAATATATAGAGGATAAACTCATAGAGTGGGGTTATCGCAGAGATACTTTAATTATCGCCCACGGCGGCGGTGTAGTTACCGATATGGCAGGCTTTGTAGCAGGAACATTTGCAAGAGGAGTTCCGTTCGTTAATTACGCAACGACACTTTTGGCGGCGGCAGATGCCTCAATTGGCGGAAAAACTGCAGTTGATACTGAGGCGGCAACAAACCTTATAGGACTTATATATCAACCGCAAAAAGTTTTTATCGACACCGCCACATGGGGAACACTTGAACAAAGAGACGTTTCCGGTGGACTTGCCGAGACAATAAAACACGCTTGCATGGCAGATAAGGAATTTTTTGGATATTTAGAAGAAAACATTGAAAAAGTATTCGATATGGACTCTCAAGTGTGCAAACATATTGCAGAAAAAAATTGCGAGATAAAATATAATGTTGTCATGATAGATGAAAAGGAGCAAGGATTAAGGGAAGTCCTTAACTTAGGACATACCGTGGGCAGGGCGATAGAAACCGTAAGCGATTATACGTTGTCCCATGGCGAAGCCGTGTCTATCGGCATCATGGCGCAAGTTAAGCTAGGCTATAAATTCGGTTACTGCACACAAGAAGACGCAAACAGGGTAGAAGCACTTTTGGCAAAAGCAAAGCTTCCCGTCAAAATTCCACAAAGAATTGACAAAGAAGCTTTAGTTAAAAAATTATACACTGACAAAAAAGTTCGCGGCGGCAAGTTGAGATTCGTTTTCCAAAAGGGAATCGGTCAAATGGTGCAATTTGCACCGGGTACAAACGCCGCTAACGCAGTCTATTCAAATTTTGTTAGCGAAGATACAGCACGTTCAATCATTTCTGAGCTGTAATATTTCGTCGTCATCATCATCGTCGTCGAAATTGAAAGTCTCTTTTGCAGAATCTTCTACGGAATATTCCTCGGTTTTTTCAGTTTCCTCTGTCTCTTCTGCGGCTTCTGTCTCTTCTGTTTCTGCAGCAGCCTTTGCCGCGGCAATAGCGTAGGCACTGCTGTCGTCGAAAAAGTCCTCTTCGTTTTCGAAATTTTCAGTAATTCTTCTACTGCGAACAATAATTACAATAGCCGCAATTATAATTGCAGTGATACATACAGCTATTATTATAAACAGTAAATCTTTTTTATTCAGTTGAAATTCATTTTCGGGATACACACGTACCGGTCCTTGCGACGGAGTAGGCGCTCCCGTAGAGCCGGGCACAGGTGATTCCGTAGGCAAACCGCCGTTTGCAGATTTTTCCAAAATTGACGGATCTATACATCTTTGTAAAGTTCCTTCTGTATTGTCATATAAATAATAGAAAAGCTCACCGCCGGCTTTAAAACCGTAAAGCACAAGAAAATCTTTATATTCTTCATTGCTTATTGTATAGGCAATAACTGTATTTTCACCTAAAAGAAGGGTTGTTTCGGTGAGGTTTTCCGGCTTTTCGTCAAAAGTTATAAAAACATAATTGTTCCCGTTGTAAGGAATTTCCAAATATGGCACCAATGACGTTGCAGAATTTACATAAATGTAAAAAGAACCATTTTCTCCCAAAACGTCAGTAGCATAAACAAGCTTCACGCCGGAAGAATTCTGCGCACCTGAAATATTACTGTCTTTATATTTAAATAACCGTTTCTCGAAACCGGCCGGTAATTCAATATTAGCTTCTTCATAATTCTCAGCTATATAACGGATCTCCTCATTATAAGAAAACTCCAAATCCGAAGAGGGAGTAGCACTTGGGTCAGCACTTGGATTAAAAGGAGTATGGGAAGGTCTTTGCGTAGGTGTCACAGCCTGCGTTTGCGAAGGCGTGGGCGCAGAAGTAGTATGCATGGGAGTTTTCGTAGGCGTTGGAGTCGGGGTTGGTGTGGGTGTAGGAGTAGGAGCATAAACCGTCACGGTTTTTTCCAAAGAGACTGGAAGCTCCTCTGCTTCCAGTGTTCCGCAGGAACCACTAACCTTAAAAGTAACAGAACCTTCACTCTTGCACTCAAAAGTAAAATCATACTTATGAGATGTTTTTAAAGAAGATGTAGCAACATATATTGTTGAACCGTTATCATTAAAAAGGGCTGCCGAGTCATTAGGTGCATAACAGCTTTTACAATTCAACTTGGAGCCATTGTAAGAAATTCCCAAATCTACCATTGCTCCCACATTTGTTTCAATTCGAACAGAAAGCTTCAATGTTTGTCCTATAGGAACAGAATTGTTTGCATCAATAAAAACATCAACAGTACCTGCCGCCGAGCTGCCTACCGGCACTATAGATAAAGTAAATAAAGCTAATACAATTGATATAAATAAAAATATAGGTAAAAATTTTGTCTTTTTAAAAAACTTCTTCATGCTATTCTCTCCTTATTTCCTGCTTTGACTGATATTGCTTAATTTGACAAGATGTCTCTGAATTGCAATCATATCCATAATTGAACATTTTTTGTCATTATTGGCATCAGCAGACTCTATATATGCACCGGTCAAGCTGTCTAATTTGACAAGTTGCCTTTGAATCGAAATCATATCCATAATCGAAATTTTGCCATCAGCATTAACGTCACCGTAAATTACAATCGGATAATCCATAAATAACTCACTGTCTTTATATATTTGTAGAACGTCGCCGGTTACAACAGTGCCGGTTGCTTTTGCGTTGCCCTTTGAATCAACAAATTGAATACTGCCATTGGAAACATTGAACTTACCGATGAAATCAGCAACGGAAGTTTGAGGCTCTACGCCTGATATAAAAGTACCAAGCGAATATTCCGTACTCTCAACCTTAGGGTCGGGAGTAGGAGTCATTGTAGGTGCTGTTGTAGGTGCTGTTGTAGGCGCTGTTGTTGGCGCTGTTGTAGATGTGGCTGTGGCTGTGGGAATTGCAGTTGCAGTAGCCGTAGGCACTATAGTCGGAGTCGCTGTCGGTGCTACAGTAGGCGTTGCAATTTCCGTACTTTTAACTATGTTAAGAGTGTATGTGCGCATTTCGTAGCTGGGTGCAAAAACAGTAATTACATGCTTCGTTGTTTCTCCTGTGAGCAAAACTTCGCCTGTACCCATAAGAGTTGCACCGCTTGTACAGGGTGTTGCGGCAACGTTTACTTTTGAAACTGCACTTGAAACTTTAACGGTGTATTCATACGTTGTGCGTGAAAAATTAGTGGTAAATTGTCCGCCTTCTACGCTAATGGAGGATAACCAGTTGTTGTTTGTAGCTTTACTGTTGTCGGAATATGGCTCGCAGGCTGCAAGTTCCGGCATGTTTTTGTAGACGGGAATTTGGAAAGAAAAGGCACGACCTTCATAGATTCCTGAGTTTGTATACGCTTTTTTCATTGAGGAGGCTTCAGAAGATGGAGCGTTTACGTTTGACATATATTGATGGTAAAAATAACCATTATTACCATCTGTTACATCAAATTTTTGCAAATACAATGTATTTTGCTCTCTTCTGATATATCCGCTGCCCAAGAAATCGGCACCGCCGAGTATTGAACGGTATGGATTTGACCACGGTCTTAAATAAGAACCTTCTTCGTTGTTGTTTTTTGCATAAATTGCTCCGTTTTCACGAGCCGGTCTGTTGCTGTGCGCATACGCACCGATATTAAAGAAGTTAAAATATCCTTCATAACCGGGATAAGTACCGAAAGACAACTGAGAGCCTGAACCTACCTCTTGCCTGATTCGTGAGGCAATAAAAAATGGGCTTACTTTTGCATATTTTGCGGCTTCTAATAAAGTATCGACATATGTAAATTTATACTTTATAGGAGCATTTGGATCGACAGTAGGCTCTGCCGGTGTTTGTGAGGGGGCAGCAGTTGAGGTTGCCTCAGTTGTGGCGGTTGTCTCTGCGGTTGAAGCTACATCTGCGGTCGGAGTCGGCTCTGCGGTCGAAGCTGCCTCTGTTGTTGTTTCGATAGTTGCAATGGGAGCTTCGGTTACCATTCCGTAGGAGGGATAAAGCTTGTTGAAAGGTGCTTCGAAAGAGTATTCTCCTGCAAGAAAAGTACCTTTTAATACATTGTAGGTGTCAGAGGCTGTGTCATCTGTATCGTGAAGCTCCGGAATGTATGACAAGTCTTCAAATTGAAAAATTACAGAATCGTTATATAGTCCGTTGCGCGGATCAAGGAAGTATGCTGTTATTGTTGCTGAGGAACCGTAACAATTTGTATCTAATTCTTTCCAAGTTTGTGATTTCCAGTCAAACGCACCTTCTTCCATAGAAAACCAAGAAGCAGGGAAGTGCTTTTGTACCATATTTGTACCAACTTTTGATTCTTCGGCTAAAGCATAACTCCATTCCATATCAATGTGCTGCGCATTAAAAATCCAAGATGGGTGCTGTTTGTGTAAAATTCTTAAATAAACTTTATAGCTTTCGGGGAATTTTTGAGATTCCATGAATATTTCAAATTCGGGGTCTTCGCCTACGGCCGCTATATCGTTATAAAATTTTACGTAGTCTGAGTGTACGTAGCCTGTCCTGTATTGATTTGCAGATCTTAAGTACTTAATCTCGTACCAAGTATCACCTGCACCGTCTACAGCGGCTCCTGTTACGAGTATTTGTGAGTTTTTTTGTAATCTGTCCAGTAGCATTGAATTTGTGCCGGCTGAAAGTCTCACTGCTAATGATGTATCTGTTGTGCTGACGTATGCGTAACCGCGCCTTGTGTCTGCGTTTAAAGAAATTCCTCTTATCGAGACGATAAGAACGCACAAAAAAGGCAACAGACCGAAAAGCAACACTGATAGTCGCTTAGTGCTTTTATGTAAATCAAAGTGCGTAAAAAAAGATGAATCTTGATGCTTTGTGTTTTTTTGTCTTTTGTGAGTGCTTCTGTTCATGGTGCAATATTCCTTAATAAATTGATATGTAAAAATTATAAAAAATAATATAGGATATGTCAAATGGAATATATTGTATAAAACTCAGCGGCGTGCGACGGAATATGGCGGCATGCGGCAGAATTTCGTCCCAAAAAGCTATGAAATTGGACGAAAAAAGCTATCGCCGGTAGGTCGACGGAAAAAGACATGGCGGTGCGGCAGAATTTCGTCCCAAAAGGCCATGAAATTGGACGAAAAAAGGCAAAGTAGTAAAAGTTGCAAATATGAATTGCAATTTATTTGGTGTGATGATATACTAAAAACACAATTTGTATAAAAACCAAAAAGGAAAGGATGCGAAATTATGAAAAAATTTCTAATACTTATAATGGTTATTTGCTTGAGCCTTTCTGTATTTGTTGCTTGCGGCGGCGATTCAGAAAAAACAACAGACTCAACAAAAGCACCTGCTACAGAGGCAGCTACAACTGCTCCTACAGAGAAACCGACACCTGAGCCGACCCCTGAGCCGACACCTGAGCCGACTCCCGAGCCTGTTTTAGAGGATCCCGAGGTTGATGCTGTACTTTTCAGATTCCACTATGCAGACAAATACATGTGGGATACAGATAAAGTTAAGAACTTTATTTCTTCAGATGCTACAGGATCAGGTCAGACAGCAGCAGGCGAGGCTTGTCTTTATTATTACGAAGAGGGCGAGGGACTTGGAATTGATGTTATTTTAGACGATCCTTATTTTATGATTCCCGGAACAGGTGAGAACGGTGAATCTTTCAATCTTGCTGATTATCCTATATTTAAAATCAGACTTAAGAACGAAACATTAGCTGAGACTTTTGAGGCTTTCATCACAAAGAATCCTGCCGGCGCAAGCGCATCAGAGAACTTTAAATTTGATATTACTGCAGAAGATTCCGAATACAAAGATTACATCTTTGATTTCGCAACAAAGGGTGATGAATACTTCACAAATTTGAATCCTGTTGGCGGTATCAGACTTGACTGCTTGAGCATTACAAAAGACCAGATTGATGAAGGTGAAACAACTGTATATGTTGATTATTTTGGATTCTTCAAGACAGTAGAAGATGCTCAAAATTGGAATCCTGCACACGTAGTTCCTGCTACAGCAGAATAAGCATTTAACAATTGATAAGCAAAACAGCAAAACGTTCCTAATTGGAATGGGTTGCTGTTTTTTTATTTTAGCTAATTTTATTTTGTTTTTGTATTGACATAATAGGTTAAATAGTTGTATAATCATACGACCGATGAAATCGGTGAAGAATTACCAAACATAAACAAAGCAAAACAGATATTTAAACATTTAATTGTTTTAGCTTTAAGAGTAACATAAAGACAGATTTGGTGTTCCATCAACTGCTACAGTTGGAGGGAGGGGATTTGGATGTCAGAAGTAAGAATTAAAGAAAACGAATCATTGGACAGCGCGCTTAAAAGATGGAAGAGATCTTGTGCAAAGGCCGGTACACTCGCAGAGGTTCGCAAGAGAGAGCATTACGAGAAACCCAGTGTAAGAAGAAAGAAAAAATCTGAGGCTGCGAGAAAACGCAAATATTGATTTTCGGCGCAAATATTGATTTTTATATCAGAAAATTTTCACCCGTCGTACTAGAGTTATACTTGAATACGCGGGTGATTTTTTTAGTATGTTATCAGTCATAAAAAGATTAATAAAATAGCTTGACATTATATGCATAAAGTTGTATAAATATACAGCAAAGTGAATAAAATGCAAAATGCAAAATTCAAGCAACACAAACCAAGGAGGTTATTTAAAATGAATAAAAAAGACATTAAGAAAGTAGTACTCGCATATTCAGGCGGATTGGATACATCAATTATCATTCCGTGGTTAAAAGAAAACTACAATAACTGTGAAGTAGTAGCAGTTTCAGGCGATGTAGGACAAGGCACAGAGCTTGATGGACTTGAAGAAAAAGCAATTAAAACAGGTGCATCAAAATTATATATAGAAGACTTGAGAAAAGAATTCGTAGAAGATTATATATTCCCCACAGTAAAAGCAGGCGCTAAATACGAAGGAGACTATCTTCTCGGTACATCATTTGCAAGACCTGTAATAGCAAAGAGAATAGTAGAAATAGCAAAAGCAGAAGGCGCAGACGCTATTTGCCACGGTTGCACAGGTAAAGGAAATGACCAAGTAAGATTCGAACTCACAATTAAAGCTTTGGCACCTGAGATGCATATCATAGCACCTTGGAGAGAATGGGATATTAAGTCAAGAGACGAAGAAATAGAATATGCAGAGGCACACAACATTCCTCTTAAGATAAACAGAGAAACAAACTACTCTAAAGATAAGAACCTCTGGCACCTTTCACACGAAGGTCTCGACTTAGAAGATCCCGCTAACGAGCCACTTTACAACAAAGAAGGATTCCTTGAATTGGGCGTATCACCTGAGCAAGCACCTGACAAACCGACTTACGTAAAGATTGACTTCGAAAAAGGCGTTCCCGTTGCAATTGACGGCAAGAAAATGGGTGCAGTAGAAATTGTTGAAACACTCAACAAATTGGGCGGCGAAAACGGCGTAGGACTTGCAGATTTGGTAGAAAACAGACTTGTAGGTATGAAATCACGCGGCGTATACGAAACACCGGGCGGAACAATCCTCTACAGAGCACATCAAGTATTGGAAACAATCTGCTTAGACAGAGATACAATGCACTATAAAGAGCTTATAGCAGCAAGATTTGCAGAGCTCGTATATTTCGGACAATGGTTCACACCACTTCGCGAAGCACTCTCCGCATTTGTAGATAAAACACAAGAAACTGTAACAGGTAGCGTAACACTTAAGCTTTATAAAGGTAATATGATAAATGCAGGCGTTACATCACCATATACACTCTACAGTGAAGAAATTGCAACATTTGACGAAGACCATGTATATGATCAATTTGATGCACAAGGCTTCATCAACCTCTTTGGTCTCCCAATCAAAGTAAAAGCAATGATGGATCAGAAAAGACAGGGCAAATAATAAAAGCAAATAATAAAAGCAAAAAATAAAGGAGTTTCATAAATGGGAAAAATGTGGGAAGGCCGCTTCTCAAAAGCACTTGACCAGACGGCAGACGATTTTAATTCCTCAATATCATTTGACTCAAAGATGTTCCGTCAGGACATAAAAGGTTCGATGGCACACGCAGCAATGTTAGGAGCAAAAGAAATAATATCTTTGGAGGACGCCAATACAATTATTGGCGCCCTTCAGGGCATTCTTGAGGATATTGAAAAAGGCGCATTGAAAATAGACATGACATGCGAAGACATACATATGTTCGTAGAAGCTGAGCTTACAAAGAGAATCGGCGATGTAGGTAAGAGACTTCATACTGCAAGAAGCCGCAATGACCAAGTGGCACTTGACATACGCATGTATTTAAGAGATGAAACAAATAAAGTAATAGAATTGCTCAAAGATACAGTCGAGGCAATAATTGAACAGGCACAAAAAAACAAAGATGCCATATTGCCGGGATATACACATCTTCAAAGAGCACAGCCGATTACTTTCGGACACCATCTCATGGCATACGCAATGATGCTTTTAAGAGACATCAGCAGATTAAAAGATGCACTCAAAAGAATGAATTTATCGCCGCTTGGCAGTTGTGCATTAGCAGGTACCACATATAACACAGACAGAAACTTCACTGCACAAATATTAGGATTTGACGGTATCACGGCAAACAGCATAGACGGAGTTTCCGACAGAGACTTTTGCGTAGAGCTTGCAAGTGCCTTTTCGCTTATAATGATGCACTTGTCAAGATTTTCAGAAGAAATTATTCTCTGGTCATCATGGGAATTCAAGTTTATAGAGTTGGATGACTCATTCACAACAGGTTCCAGCATCATGCCGCAAAAGAAAAATTCCGACATGGCAGAGCTTGTCAGAGGAAAAACAGGCAGAGTGTACGGCGATTTGATAACACTTCTTACTATGCTCAAAGGCTTGCCACTTGCATATAACAAAGATATGCAAGAAGACAAAGAAGCAATTTTTGACAGCGTGGAGACAGTACAAAAATGCTTGGAAGTATTCGCTCCCATGGTACGCACCTTTACAACATTAAAAGACAATATGTACAAGGCAGCCCAAAAAGGCTTCATAAATGCAACAGACCTTGCAGATTATATGGTAAAAAAAGGCTTGCCCTTTAGGTCCGCATATAAAACAGTAGGACAAATAGTTGCATATTGCATAGAAAACAACAAAGTGTTAGATACGATGACCATAGACGAATACAAGAAGTACAGTGAGTTATTCGAGGACGACCTATATAACGAGATAAGTCTTGAAACATGTGTCAGCAAGAGAATTTCCGAAGGCGGCACATCCGTAGAATCAGTAGAAAAACAGATAAAATTTGCATTGGAGAGCTTAAAAAATGACTAAGATATTTATAGATGGCAGAGAAGGCACAACAGGACTTCGCATTTATGACAGGCTTGCAAGCCGCGATGATATAGAGCTTATAATATTAAAAGAAGAAGACAGGAAAAATCCGGCAAAGAGAAAAGAAGCAATAAACTCCAGTGATATTTCATTCCTCTGTTTACCGGATGCAGCAGCAATAGAAGCAGAAGAAATGTGCGATAATCCAAATACGGTAATTATTGACACATCAACAGCTCACAGAACTACCCCCGGTTGGGCGTACGGATTTCCGGAAATAGACAAAGAACACCGAGAAGCAATAAAACAAAGTAAAAGAATTGCAGTGCCCGGCTGTCATGCAAGCGGTTACGTAGCACTTGTGTACCCCCTTGTGAAAAACGGAATACTGGACGAAAGTGCATTGCTCACTTGCCACAGTATTACAGGCTACAGCGGCGGCGGTAAAAAAATGATAGCTGAATACGAAGGAGAAGAAAGAAGTGAGCTTTTGGATGCACCGAGACAATACGGTCTTACACAAAATCATAAGCATTTAAAAGAGATGAAAGCACTAACCGGCATAGCACCCGTATTCAGTCCGATTGTTTCAGACTTTTACAGCGGCATGGTAATGACAGTGCCACTTTTTAAAGAGCAGCTTAAAGAAGGCAAGACAGTCGAAGATATAAAAACAGTATATAAAAATCTGTATACAAGCGAAATCGTATCTTACAGCGAGGACATAACAGACAATAATGCAGGCGCATTTATCTCAGGAGCAGGCATGTCACATAAAGACAGCATGAAAGTAAGTGTTTTAGGCAACGAAGATAGGATACTGCTCATTGCACAATACGATAATTTAGGAAAAGGCGCATCGGGAGCAGCATTGCAGTGCCTTAATATTAAAATGGGAGCAGACGAGAAGAAAGGACTTGAATTATGAAATATATAGACGGAGGCGTTTGTGCAGCACAAGGATTTAAAGCAAGCGGATTGCACTGCGGCATACGCAAAAACAAGACAAAACGCGATGTAGCATTGATTCTAAGTGAAAAAGTAGGTACTGCAGCAGCAGTATATACAACAAATCTTGTAAAAGGAGCGCCCATATTGGTAGATATGGAAAACCTTGCCGACGGTAAAGCGCAAGCAATAATAGTAAATAGCGGTAACGCCAATACATGCAATGCTGACGGTGTAGAAAAAGCAATGCAAATGTGCAAGATAGCAGCAAGACAATGCGCTGTATTGCCATCAAATGTTATAGTAGCATCAACAGGCGTTATAGGAATGCCGCTTGACGTGACACCAATAGAAAAATCAATAGGACAGTTGTATTGGGATTTGGAGCATTCCGTAGCAGGCAGCAGAAACGCAGCAGAAGCAATAATGACTACAGATACTACAATAAAAGAAGTAGCTGTGGAGTTTGAGCTGGGCGGTAAAGTCTGCAGAATGGGCGGTATAGCAAAAGGCTCAGGTATGATACACCCAAATTTAGCAACAATGCTAATATTTATAACGAGTGATGTAGCTGTTTCGTCGGAAATGTTGCAAAAAGCATTAAAAGCAGACGTTAATAAGACATTTAACATGATAAGCGTAGATGGCGATACATCTACAAATGATACAGTTGCAATAATTTCCAATGGTATGGCAGGCAATAAGTTGATTAACAGCGAAGGTGAAGAATATGATGTGTTCTGTAAAGCGCTGTATATGATAACATCAAAGCTGTGCAAGATGCTTGCGGCAGACGGAGAGGGAGCAACAAAACTTTTAGAGTGCATTGTAACAGGCGGAAAAGATGTTAAAACAGCGCAAACAGTAGCCAAATCCGTAATATGTTCATCATTGCTAAAAGCCGCAATGTTCGGAGCAGACGCTAACTGGGGCAGAGTTTTGTGTGCAATAGGTTACAGCGGAGCAGATGTGGATATAAATAAAATCGACGTAGCATTCAAATCTGCAAAAGGCGAGCTTCCGGTATGCAAAAACGGCGCAGGTATTCCGTTCTCAGAAGAAAAAGCAAAAGAAATATTACTTGAAAATGAGATAGACATATTGATAAACTTAAATGACGGAGCATCATGCGCTACAGCATGGGGATGCGATTTAACGTATGACTATGTTAAAATAAACGGAGATTACAGGACTTAATAAAAGAAAGAGGAGCATATATGGACATATCAAATGCACAGCGCGCAGAAGTGTTAATACGTGCGCTACCGTATATTCAAAAGTATTATGACAAAATAATAGTAGTTAAATACGGCGGCAATGCCATGATAAACGAGGATTTAAAGAAAGCAGTGATGGGCGATATAGTTTTGTTATCGCTTATTGGCGTAAAGGTTGTTCTTGTACATGGCGGCGGCCCTGAGATTAGCGAGATGCTTAACAAAATAGGCAAAAAATCAGAATTCGTTAACGGTTTAAGAGTAACCGATGCAGAAACGGCAGATATAGTTCAAATGGTTTTGGCAGGTAAGGTAAACAAAAGTCTCGTAAATCTGCTACAGAATACAGGCGGCAAAGCCATCGGCTTAAGCGGTGCTGACGGTCATATGATAGAAGCAACTCAAAAGAATCCGGAGCTTGGTTTTGTAGGCGAGATAACAGATATAAATGTGGATATTATAAATGACGTATTGGAAAAGGGCTACATTCCTGTAATATCAACAGTAGGCTGTGATAAGGAGGGCAATGTTTACAATATAAATGCAGACACAGCAGCCGCAGGCATTGCAGGCAAATTAAAAGCAGAAAGCCTTATTTCCATGACAGATATAAGCGGCATTTTAAGAGATAAGGACGATCCAAGCTCATTGATTTCACAAATTGTAGCAAGCGAAGCACCCACACTCGTAAGAGACGGTGTGATTTCCGGAGGAATGATACCTAAGGTTGAATGCTGCATAGAAGCCATAAGACAAGGCGTTAATAAAGTATTTATAATTGATGGCAGAATACCCCACTCTATATTGATAGAAACATTAACAGACGAAGGTATCGGCACAATGTTTACAGAGGGTTAATTAAGGAAGGTTAACAATGAGTGATATTTTTAGTATAGATAATGAATATATTGCACATACTTACGGCAGATTTCCTGTTGCGCTTGTAAGCGGCAAAGGAGCCAAGATAAAAGACGTAAACGGTAAGGAATACATAGATTTAGGTAGCGGAATTGCTGTTAATATTTTCGGAATAGCAGACGACGAATGGCAAAAAGCTGTGACAGAGCAGCTTGGTAAGTTGCAACATACATCAAATTTGTATTATACAGAGCCCTGCGCAAAGTTAGCGGAACTTTTATGCACAAGAACAGGAATGAAAAAAGTTTTTTACGGTAACTCAGGAGCAGAAGCCAACGAGTGCGCAATAAAAGCAGCAAGACTTTATTCGTATACGAAATACGGTGAAGGCAGAAGCACCATTATTACTTTAAAAAATAGCTTCCATGGTAGAACGATAACAACACTCGCTGCCACAGGACAAGACACATTCCATACTAAATTCGGCCCGTTCACGGAGGGTTTTGTATATTGTGAGGCAGATAACATAGAAGAATTAAATCGCCTTGCAAACGAAAATAATTGCTGTGCTATAATGTTCGAAGTAGTACAAGGCGAGGGCGGAATACACGTGCTCTCAAAAGAGTTTGTGGCAGAAATTGACAAAATTGCCAAGGAAAAAGACTTGGTAATAATTGTAGACGAAGTACAGACAGGTAACGGCAGAACAGGAAAGCTTTACGGATATATGAATTATGACATTATGCCCGATGTTGTAACAACAGCAAAAGGCATCGGTGGCGGACTTCCAATAGGATTATGTATGTTGGGCGAGAAGATGAAAGATGTTTTCACACCGGGAACACACGGTTCTACATTCGGAGGCAATCCCGTTTGCAGTGCCGGAGCATACAGCATTATGTCGAGAATCGATGATAAGTTAATGTCAGAAGTAGCAGAAAAAAGCGCATATATAAAATCTGAGCTTGAAGGAGCAAAGGGCGTTAAATCAGTAAGCGGTATGGGACTAATGCTGGGAATAGAAACAGAGAGACCAGCACCTGACATTATTAAAGAAGCAATGGAACGCGGAGTTCTTGTACTGAGCGCTAAGACAAAGGTAAGGCTTTTGCCACCTCTTAATATAAAAACAGAGGATTTAAAGACGGCAATTGCAATATTAAAGGAGGTAATCGGTAAATGAAGCATTTATTAAAATTACAAGATTTAAGTAAAGAAGAAATTTGCAGCATATTAAATATGGCTGACCAGTTAAAATACGAAAAGAAACACGGTATAGAGCATAAGCGTCTTGCCGGCAAATCACTTGGAATGATTTTCCAGAAATCTTCTACAAGAACGAGAGTTTCTTTTGAAGTAGGCATGTATGACCTTGGCGGCCAGGCTTTGTTTTTAAGCTCAAACGATTTGCAAATAGGCAGAGGCGAGCCTGTAGAAGATACTGCAAGAGTATTGTCGCGCTATCTTGACGGTATTATGATAAGAACGTATAAGCAAGAAGAAGTGGAAAAACTGGCAGAATATGGTTCTATTCCAATTATTAACGGACTTACTGATTATTGCCATCCTTGCCAAGTTTTAGCAGATTTAATGACCATTCGTGAATATAAAGGAGCAATTCAAGGAAATAAGCTCACATATATAGGCGATGGTAACAATATGGCAAACTCATTAATCGTTGGCGGTATAAAAATGGGTATGAAAGTAAGCATAGCTTGTCCTAAAGGCTACGAGCCTGACAGCGAGATTATGAAATGGGCAGCTCAAAACGGTGAATTCCAATGCACAGAGGATATTTTGGATGCCGCAAAAGATGCAGACGTTTTATATACTGACGTATGGGCATCAATGGGACAAGAAGCAGAAGCAGCAGAAAGAAAGAAAATTTTCGTTAATTATCAAATCAATGATAAAGTTATGGCTGTTGCCAAAAAGGATGCTATGGTACAGCATTGCTTGCCGGCACACAGAGGAGAAGAAATCACAGCAGAAGTATTCGAGGCACACGCTGACGAGATTTTTGACGAAGCAGAAAACCGTCTCCACGTACAAAAAGCTGTACTTGTAAAGTGTCTTGGATAATAATATGAATTGGGAAGAACTTTCTGATTATTGTAATAATTGTAATCGGTGCGCTTTGTCACAAACAAGACAGCACGTTGTGCTGGGCAAGGGTGATTTAAGTGCGCCGATTTTATTTGTGGGCGAAGGACCGGGCGCAAAAGAGGACGAAATGGGAATTCCGTTCGTAGGGCAAGCCGGCAAGTTTTTAGACTTGGCATTGGAATCTATAGGCTTTGAAGCAAATGAGTATTACGTAGCAAATGTGGTTAAATGCAGACCTCCTCAAAACCGTGTGCCTTTGCAAGAAGAAATAGACGCTTGTATGCCTTATCTTAGAGAACAATTCAAACTGCTTCGCCCAAAAATTGTAGTATGCCTCGGAAGCGTGGCGTCTACTGCGTTATTGGGAGCGGAGTGCAAGGTTTCCGTAGTAAGGGGCACGTGGACACAGCGCAAGGGTACGTACTTTACAGCCACTTATCACCCGGCTGCGCTTTTAAGAGACGAGAACAAGAAGCTTGTTATGTGGCAGGACTTAAAGGCTGTAAAGCGTAAGTTGGAGGAAATACATGGAATTTCAGGCAATTAATGGCATTTTTGAGAAACAAACCATGCTGGAAATCGAAAAGCAAGGCTTGAAACAGGCGCAAGAGGCACCGCTTCAATTTGTATACGGTTTTGGACCTGCAAACGCGGACGTTATCATGATAGGAGAAGCACCGGGAAAAGACGAGGTGCGATTAGGTAAACCGTTTGTGGGGAAAGCAGGGGCTATTTTAGACGAAATTCTTCAAAAAACGGGCATAAAAAGAGAGCAACTGTATATAACTAATGTAGTAAAATACAGACTTATGAAACAGGGCAGCAGGCAAGGCAGTTACAAAAACAGACCGGCAACACAGGCAGAAATTAAAATGATGTTGCCATGGCTCAAAAACGAAATTGAAACAATAAAGCCGAAGTTAATATTAACATTGGGAAATGTGCCGCTAAAGGCTTTGTGCATTTTGCAAAATTGTGCTATACTCGACATAGGCAGTTGTCATGGCACGGTGTGCACACTTCATTTGGACGCATCAAAAGGCGGAGACAGCACGATTAAGCATATACCTCTTTATCATCCCGCAAGCCAGATATACAATAGGAGCTTAAAAGAAGTTTTTGATAAAGATTTCGGTAATGTGCGAAGATTTTTGCAGACACAGGGGGAATAATTATGAAGAAATCCATTTGCATGATATTAGTGGTTGCAATATTAAACACGTTTATTTTATCCTCTGCAGTTTATGCAGATTTTTCAAAGACACAGGCAACAGAGATTTACAAAGCAACGAAGATTGAGGAGTTGACGTCAAAAGCATACGCGATAGGCAATGCAGATGCCAATCAGGTTGTTCAGACGAGCAGTACCGCAGATGATAAAATCAGAGTCGGTAACGTTACAAAATTAATGACCTTGTACTTGACTTATGAGGCAATAGAAAGCGGCATTCTCACAGCCGACACCCAGTTGGAGGTCTCCGTTGCGGCTCAGGAAATATCAACGGGCAGAGCAAGAGTATTTTTAGACGGATATAAACATGAAAAAATAACTGTAAAGCAAGCAATAGAAGCAGTTTGTATAGCTTCTGCAAACGATGCGGCATACGTGCTGGCAGAGGGAATAGGCGGCACAGAGGAGAATTTCGTCAAAATGATGAATGACAAAGCTGCCGAATTGGGTATGACAAACACCACTTACTCGGATTGCACGGGAATACAGACAAACCAACATACCACAGCAAGAGATTTGGCAATATTAGGTTGCGAGATACTTAATAAACACGTTGAGATTACGGAATACACTAAGCTCACATACGGTAAATTTCAGCATACATCCACAGGCAAAGGTGAAACAGAAATGGTATCGTCCAACAATCTTACGAGAGGTAAATTT
Organism: Clostridia bacterium; assembly: GCA_017522515.1. The sequence continues at coordinate 50,752 of JAFWZH010000035.1, read as the reverse complement.
TATACGGAAAGTGACGGTTTGATTGTAGGCAGCAATAAAGAGGACGGTTACGCCATGGTAGCCACAGTTAGCGACGGAATAACACGTTCCGTAGCCGTGATTGTAGGCGCCAAGGATGAGAATTACAGAGCAGCGGAGATAAAAAAATTGCTGGAGTACGGATTAAGCGGCTTTGAGTATAGGCAGATTGAAACAGCAGGGACTTTCGTTAGAAAAATCAATATAAAAGACGGCGAGAGTAAAAAAATAAAAACTGAGGCGGCGGCGGATTTTTCTGTTTTATTAAATAAGAATGACTTTGATAAAGTAGAGAGAAAAGTTGAAATAACAAAAACAGTAAAAGCTCCTGCACAAAAGGGGCAGGTAGTAGGAGAGGTTATTTACAAGATAGGAGAACGTGAGCTGGGCAGAGTAGACATTGTTCTTAGTGAGGATATGGAGAAGGCCGGCTGGTTTACGTTACTGATAAGAAGGATACTTGCTTTTTTTGGATTGGAATAATTTTATACTTGATATTTAAAAGTTTCTATGATATTATGACTTACAAGAAGGAGAGATTTTCTCCCGATTGTGCAAATGACAAGAGGGGTGCGCATGGTTGAAAAAGAGCTTAAAAAATTAAGTCGACGCGAATTGCTGGAGATATTAATAATGCAATCTAAGCGTGTAGAGAAGCTTGAAGCGCAGTTAGCAGAAGCAAATAGAAAATTAGAAGACCGATGTATCAGATTAGAGAAAGTTGGCAGTATTGCAGAGGCGGCATTAGCTTTAAATAATGTTTTTGAGGCAGCTCAGAGAGCCGCAGAGCAATACTTGGAGAATGTAGAAATAGTCAGCAAGCAGTCCGAGACGACAGATCGTTTTAGCGAAGGCGTTGAGACTTTTAAAGAAGAAGTTGCAGATCAAGACTCGTCGGAGTTTGATTTATTATTTGATAAAGCCGGTGTTGCATTTCACAGAAGAGATTCTGACAGGAAGACACATAAAGTGGACTAATGGAGGTTTTTATGGCAGACGATGAGAACAAAGACATCATTGTCTCAAGTGAAAAAACAGAAGATACCGTAGATGTTGCAGAAGAAGCAGTGCAGAGTACGGAGTCAAACGAATCGACTGCGGAGACAGCGGCTCTTGAGGAGGATTCTCCGGCAGAAGAAGGACCGCTACCTACCTCGGAGCAGTTTGAGGATGAGCTTATTCGTGTTAAATATAAGCTTCGATATAGAAAGCTTCTTAAAAACACCATCTATTCGCTTCTTATTGTTGCAGCGATTTCGGTATTGGTAGCTACATTGTTTTTGCCTGTATTGGAGATATACGGTAATTCAATGAATCCTACGTTGGAGAGCGGAGATATAGTTGTTTCTATCAAGACAACTAAGTTAGAAAGAGGTGACATTTGTTGTATGTATTACAACAATCACCTGCTTGTAAAGAGGGTAATAGGGCTTCAAGGAGACGTTATCGAGATGGATGAGGATGGTAACGTTTTTGTGAACGGTGAGTATGTGGATGAGCCATACTTGTCCGAGAAGGTTTTAGGCGACTGTGATTTGGAGTTTCCTTACACGGTGCCGGAGCAAACAATATTTGTATTAGGGGATAACAGACCTACTGCTGTAGATTCAAGAAATGAGCAATTTGGCAGTATTTCATTAGAGGAAGTAGTAGGTAAAATAGTATTCAGAGTGTGGCCTTTTGCCGGCTTTGGTGCTGTATAGTAGCAAGTATAGGATGTGATTTTCTTGAAAAACAACAAGGTTAGTACGGATTCTTATAAAAAAGAACGAGTTGCCAAGGGCATTTGGTACAGGATTGTCAGCGTTTTATCAGCGATAACAGTGTTTTGTACTACGTATGCTTTGATTTTACCTGCCATAACTATGGAGGATCCCACGTTAGGCGTTAAGCTTGAGCATAAGTTTGAATTTGAATCCGAGACTTTGGATATTGATTTTTTTGTATCAGGTCGCGCCATTTTTAAAGACAAGAATGTGGATATCGAGAATCCCGTTGGCGACTTAGTTGATTTACAGGTTACCGTTTTAGATGAAGATGATAAGGCATATAAGGATTATGAGGAGTATGCCGTTAATAATATAGGAGCTGAGGATGTTGCACAAATAACAGCTCTTAAGCTCAAGTTTACTTATTTAGGTCATGAGCTGGATATGAGAAAATGTGAGGTTAAGGCAGAAATTAATGCTAAAGAGGTTTTCTTTACTGACATTATCGGCTCTGTACCTGATGATATTTATTACACCCAAACAAATCACCCCATGGCAACACCTGATGATGATGTGCTGCCACTTGCTAAGGCTGTTACCGTAGCCCAAAGCACAACGACAGAGCTTTCAGAATTGCCTGTAGTTTACACAAGCAACACCTCTGAGGTGTCAACCTTGACGGTGGATGTCAAGGGCGATGACTTATTTATTAATTCATTTTCACTTGACGATTATTGGTTTAACGTAGCATATTATGTGGCTGTAGATAAGCCGATAACTATGTCATATGATGAGAAAATTGCAGCTGATGCTAACAAAGAAGATGATGAAAAAGGCAAATATATGATGTTTCATGAAAGAAGTGATGATACGGCTTATTTGAATTTGTGTACAGATTACAATTATTCCACAAGCGCAAAATCATTCTATCCTTTTAGAGAACCTTATATTAAATATGTGCCTTTAGAACCTAATAATCCTAATAATACAACTCCCGGTCCGAATTGTTTGTATGTGATACAAAGACAGACGCATTATACTATGGCTTATAGGACCGTAACATTGAAGTTTTCTGAACATAACAGCCTTTTTACCGTAAATAAACTTGCTAACAGTGATAATTATGCAGACCCTACTTTGTATACAAATGTTACAACAGATAGTAATAGTTTTCCTTATTCTTTTACAGATGAAGTAGAAGATGTATTTGACCAAGATGTGACTGGTGATGTGATACCGGGAACAAGCTATAATACAGAGTTATTGTTTACTCATGTACCCGCAAGTGGCTCGAGAACATACATAAAAAATGAAACAACATTGGTGCTTGTATATACGGCAAATGATTCTTTAACAACTGTATCAGATGATGTTACATTGATTGACTATGATAATTCTGATGGCGAAATGACTAAGACTATCTGTAATGACGATGGAGATTATAAAGACGAAGAATATGGTGCGATTAGAACAGACGATAAGGGAATAAATAGTATTTATTCGAAAATAGCATATGGTCCTAAATTTATGTTTGGTGAAGCTTGGGCTTTTTCATATAATAATAGCACTAATAAAATGGAAAGGTCGCATTTTATGACTGTAAGCCCATTAAATAATACAGATGCCCTTTATTATAATAGAATACATTATATTAACGATAATGTTGTTAACACTAATGGAACTAATACAACAAAAGAAGGTTATGTTCCACGTCATTTTTTGTACGATTTAGTAAATTCAGTTAAAGACTATGGATATGATTATGTACCTGTATTTGATTCAGCCTTTTCAACACCTGATTTGTTCTCAACAACGAATGATTATATACCGAGCACGATGGTAATGGATAATTTGGTGGGTGCGTTTAGGGCTACTGATATTGAAACAACATATTCAGGTGGAGCTCATTCGAACGAAAAATATTATTGGAGTCGATATACAGGTACAGGAAGCGGACAATGTATCGTACAAAACATAAATGGGTGGAGTTATCGTCATCCCGATAGTGACTTAATTAATATACAATACGGGGACAGAGTAGATGTACCAACAAGTTTTATTAATGATAGTAACAATGGATTTACAATGGAGGTTAAGTTTGGAACAGTAGTAATAGATAAAAATAATGGTTACAAATGTTTAATTTCTTCAGCACAAAAAAGTGGTAATAATTTTTTGTTTAATTTATATGTTGATGCTTATAATGGAAAAATAAAGATTAACACAATTGGTAATATTAATAAAGATTTAGTCATTGCAGATGCATGTTTAGTGGATTTAAATAATGATAAAAAAGAAAGAAAAGTTGCAGCACTTGAACAAAAAACATTGTCTATTGTTTATGATTGTAATGACGAGGATACATTGCGAATATATATCAATGGGGTCGAAATTTTTTCGTGGGAACAAGCCGAATTAAATCCTTTTGATTTAACTTATTTAAGAATCGGCACCCAGACTAATAACGCGTATAATAATCTTGATACTAGAAATATCCGCTGTCAGGTTAAAGAAATCAGGTTATATAACTATCCTCTAAGGAGTACAGGTGTTGCTCAAAATGCTAAATATGATGGCAGATATGCGCCAACGGTAAGTGATGACTTAGTTGCAGAATATGATGCAGACGGATTTACTGCAGGAACAACATCATGGGCAGAAGGGGATGGTACTTCTAATATTCCAATTGACATTGGTAATAGCGGTGCAAATTATAAATTTACCGGTAAAGAATGTGCTGTAACAGGTAAAGCGGGCACTACAATTAGCATACCGTCAATTTTGTTAAACGGAGATTACACAATAGAGGTTGAGTTTGGTAATATAAAAAATATTAGTTCACAAACGCAAATAATTGGAGCTAATAGTACCAATTCGGATAATAAATTTAGTATTTTCTTTGATAACAGCGCTAATCACTATGGTGTATCATTGTCTCTTAACGGTCAAAATTCTGCGTTAAAGTTGTTTGATGAAAATTCTCCTGCGAAGGATGATATTAATGCTGATTCGTTAAGCTATTCGACACTTTCGTTTGTTTATAGTGCTAATAGTAAGTATGTTTATGTTTATGTAAATGGAGTATGTGTCGATAAAATAACTGATTATACACCTGATATTAATCTATCTTCTTTAGTTTTTGGACCGAATACTGAGGGTTCTATGATAGAATACAGGACTATAAGAATATACGATAGGGCTCTTAATCAGCTTGAGGTTGTGCAGAATTCGCAGCATGATGGTACTTATAATGCAGGGAAAATGCAATATGCAGGTAGTGGAGACAATAAGTATAATAATTCTTCAAACACAAAATCCTCCGGTCTTATGGGTAAAACTGTTATTGGAGGCAGAGAAGCTGAATTTATACGTAGAGGAGATACTTATGTTTTATCCTCCATTAATGTAGCATCGTATAATAAAAAAGATGCAGGGGATAGTTATCAAAGCATTTATGCCAATGAAACCCACTTAGATAAATTTGTTAATTATAGTGGTAATAGTTTTGAAAGTTTAAATTGGCCGGCAGATAATACAAAAACGTATGATCGGGACCGTAATATTTTCGGACATGATTATCCATATGGTGGCAACGACCCTGAATACAAAAAAAGGTATCCGTATTCAAAATATGCCGGCACATTAAACCCCTCTAAGCCACCATGGAGAGGTGATTATACTGACCCTGGAGCTTGGGAGTATTTTAAGCCTTCAAGTGATGGATTAAACCATAATGCTTTTTTCGCAATGAAGTATAAGATAGACTTTACTTTGGATGCGGATTATGTTGGAGATTTGGAATACCTTTTCCAGGGTGATGATGACTTGTGGATTTTCCTTTATGACAAAACTGCAGATACTTATAAGCTTGTTGTTGACATCGGTGGTATACATGCGTCTGAGGGCCAGATTGTTGATTTGTGGAATTATATTGGTGATGGTAACGAGAGATATAGTACTGATCGAACAACAAATGATAATTATACATTGTATGTTTTCCTTTTAGAGCGTGGAGCTAAGGCGTCTACTTGTTATATGGAGTTTACTATTCCTGCTATAGCTTCGCTTGCTGAAAGTGAGGGCACAGGTAGCTTGTCTGTTTCAAAAACTGTAGAAAATGTTGAAACAAGTCATTCGTTTGAATTTACAATAAAATTTGATGCTCCGTTTGCGGGAGGTATGTATACAATTACGAATGCTAATGGTAGTACAAATACTCCTGTACCGTTTGGAACCGATGAACCCGACTCTTTTCTGGATAATACTGTGACCTTTCAACTTAAACATGGAGATAGAGCTGTTTTCTCGGGCATACCGTTAGGAATGGGGTATACTGTTAAAGAAGAAGTGAGTGAATTTTATCATACTTCGTATAGAATGAACACGGACCCAATTACAGACTTCACATCGACTACCGGGGTAACAGGAACAATTTCTGAAAATATTGATAGAATTGTTTTCTATAATACGATGGGTGTTGAATTACCGTCGACGGGCGAGAGTGGAGTGGTTGCATTTTTTATTCCGTTCATCGTTGCAACAGCTTGGATGTTTACAATGCCGTACATGGACAAAACGAACAAGTGGCGGGCTAAAGGTAGAAAAAGGAAGGAATAACATATTTTAACAAAGTATTGCGTTTTTGTTTTTGATGTGTTATAGTGAAGCACATAAAGAGAGTAATGAAATATTTAATGTGCAATTTGAATTTATTAAGGTTATTTAGTTTTGTAAAATACAAAGCTTGATAATAAAAAATTTATTTAGAAAAGGTGGTTTTTTATGAAAAACGCGAAAAAAGTTTTTGCTATGCTGATCGTTTTAGCATTGGCTATAAGCATGGCAATCCCCGTAAGTGCTGCTAGTGGTACAATTACCATTGATCCTGGTGCATCTGACAAAGAAACTTATAAAGCATATAAGATGGCTGACTTGGATTATATTGCGGCGACTCAAGGTTCTGGTGCGAAGTACGCTTATACTGTAGCATCAGATAGTCCTTGGAGAGTTTTTTGGACAGAAAATGCTGCTGCAACAGCTGTTTTTGATGTACAAGCGTCTGTTGGTGACGCTTCTACATATGTTATCACGGCTAAAACAGGTGTAGCTAATGTTTCTGATAAAATGGTGGCTTTTGCAAAAGCAGCTATTACTTATGCTGAAGGTAATAATACAATCAAAGGTCAAGCAAAAACAGCTGTAAAATCAGGTAATAATATGGTTATTTCTGGTCTTGAAGATGGTTATTATGTTGTAGATACTACTATGGGTACATTTTGTTCAATTGATACAGTAGCTGGTCAAGGAAATGTTGACATTGAAGAGAAAAATGCTATACCTCAAATTGGCAAATCAATCACAAATATCAATAATGCTGCATCATTTACTGAAACAGATACTGCAACTGTTAAAATTGGTGATATTGTAGAATACACAATTGAAATTCCTGTTGAAGCTGGTGCTATAAACTACAAAGTTGTAGATACTCTTGCTCCTGGTTTGACATTGGTAAAAGATGAAACAGGAGCTTCTGTAACAGCAAGTAATTGGAAAGATGCATTTGATGTTTCTGCTGGAATTACTTTCAATAATGAATCTACTTTTGCGAATAATGTAATCACACTTGTTCTTGATGGTGAAGAGAACCTTGTGGGCGAGACAATAACAATCACATATTATGCACAAGTTAATGAGAATGCAGTAGTTGATGGTGATAACATAAACGATGCTAAATTGTATTACGGACAAAAATCTAGCTATACACATGATACAGTTAATGTTTCTTCTTTGTCTTTTACAATTAATAAGATAGATGGTCAAACACAAGGAGCTTTGGCTGGTGCAGAGTTTGAGCTTTATGAAGGTTCAACTAAATTGAACTTTACTGAGCAAGCTGATGGTTCTTACCTCTATGATGAGGATGGTACAGCGGTATTAACATCAGGAGATGACGGTAAAATAATAATTAAAGGACTTAGCGATGGTTCTTATACAATAAAAGAGACAAAGGCTCCGGCAGGATACAATATTCTCTTAAACGAATTAAGCCAAGAACTTAGTGCAGAATTTAATGCTAATGAAAGTTTAAAAAGTGGAGCAGCAATATAGGATATTGAAAACAACACAGGTACTGAGCTTCCTTCAACAGGTGCTACAGGCACAATCATCTTCATCACAGTTGGTGGTTTGATGGTAGTTGCTATGGGCGTTCTCCTCGTTGTTAGAAAGAGAATGTCAAAGGTTGTTTATACAAGATAATTTTTGTAAATAATAACTTTAGTATAAAGCAGAGCTGTATAGCTCTGCTTTATATATAAAAACACAGAAAGGTTTATAAAAAATGAGTAAAAAGAAAATCACATTAATCATAATGTTAGTATTACTTTTTATAGGTCTTTGTGTGCTTTTATATCCCTCAATAAGTTCTTATTGGAATTCTAAAGTTCAATCTCGTGCTGTAAGTAATTACGAGGATTTCATTAAAAGTATGATGCCTGAGGATTATGATGCCTTTTTCGAAGAGGCTGAGGCATATAACGCGAGCCTAAGAGAAGTACAGTTTCCTCTTAGAAATTATAATCAAGTTGAAGGCTATTTTGATGTGATGAATTTAAACGGTGAAGGTATGATGGGTTACGTCACTATCGATTCTATCGGTGTTGAGATTCCTATTTATCATGGTACAAGTGATAAAGTTCTTGCTTTTGCTGCCGGTCACATGCAAGGAACAAGCATCCCCATTGGCGGCGAGTCCACGCATTCCGTATTATCAGCACACAGAGGCTTGCCTAACGCCAGACTGTTCACCGACTTACCTAAAGTGCAAGTTGGGGATTCTTTTACCATTACGATTCTTGACAGAGTAATGATTTACCAAGTAGACCAGATTTTGACAGTTCTCCCTGAAAATACTACGGAAATCAACGTAGTGGAGGGACAGGACTATTGTACGCTTATTACGTGCACGCCTTATGGTATTAATTCACATCGTTTGTTGGTGCGCGGTACTCGTGTTGAAACGCTTTCTACGAAACAGCGTTACGTTGGCGATGAGGCGTATAAGATTGATGAGCTTGTTGTTACGCCGATTGTAGCATTACCGATTATTTTGATTTTGCTTATTATCGTGGCGCTGCAGCCGGTGAAGCAGATTCAGATTATGGATAATGATATGTATGACGATGAAGAAGAAGATGAGAAGTCGGGCGAGGATAGCGAGCATGAGAAGTAGTCGCTAATATATTGGTGTTTTTCGTAAAAAATTTTTAGAAAACTATTGTGCTTTGAGTCGAGATATGATATAATACGCTACAATATAGGGGGGAGTGTTTTTTAATTTAATATAATCCCCGTATATTTACAAAAGATAAGCAATATATTTATTTAAGTATTATTGGAATATGATTGTTCTCCGCTTTTTGCGGTGTTGAGTAAAAGATAGGGATGTGATTTTCTTGACAGAGAAGGAATTAAAAGGGCAGAGTTATATTACCGATAGATATAGGAGTAATCATACTCGCAGAGGCATTTGGTATAGGATTATCAGTGTGCTGTCGGTTATTATGGTTTTCTGTACGACATACGCGTTGATGTTACCGGCGCTTACCATGGAGGATCCTTCTGCGGGCATCAAACTTCAAAATGCATTTTGCTATGAGGATGATGCTTTATCCATTAATTTTTATGTTTCAGGTCGTGCTGTTTTTAAAGATGAAGTTGACATAGATATGCCTCTTGCGGAGAATGTCGTTTTAAATGTTGACGTCTTGGATGAGTCTGATGGCGTTTATGCTGAGTATTCCGAATATGCAGTAAAGAATATTGGCGAGAAAGATTTGGCACAAGTTGTTGCTTTTGAGCTTGATTTTTCATATCTCGGTCATGCTTTAGATGTCAGCAATTGTGAGATAATTGCTGAGATTAATGCGAAGGAGTCTTTCTTCGTTGATAAAATCGGCGCAATTCCTGATAGGTCTGTTTATGTGGCTGATACATCACATCCTATGGCTACACCATCAGATAAGAAGCAGCTTGCCCCGGCTAAGGCAGTTACTGCTATGCAAGGTACAGTGTTGTCAATTGCAGATCAGCCTGTGGTTTATACTACAGAGACATCTGATGTTAAGACTTTAACAATTGATGTTAAGGGTGATTCTCTTGCAGTATTTACTTCTGAGACGGATAACTACGAGTTCAAGGTTGCATATTATGCAAAGGCTACCAAGCTTGATTTCCAAGATACCGCGCCTACTTCCGGTGAACGTTATCAGTTCCATGATAGAAGAAACCCTGCAAATATGAATAATTTTGATATAGACAATAGTGAAACAGATCATGTTGGTACTGCTGATAAGACTTTTGTTGCTTTGAATAAGGTGGTTGATGGTACTGATATTCGTGCATATCAAATGGCAAGGAGAAATGAGTATATTCAGCTTTATAAGACCGTTACTTATGATTTTGCAAATTATTCTATGATTAAGGATATTAATAAACTTATTAGCAGTACAGCATATACTGCAAGTGAGCTTATTGTTGGTGCTGATGCTGATTCTTTAGGTGCAAATATTAATGATTATTATGCTACTCTTTCTGCAGAGCAGAAATACGAATACAACAAGAATATAAAGTTTACTACAAATGAGAGCCTTGCTACAGATAAAATTTTGCATGTTGGTAAGGACAGCACGATGATTCTTATTTATGACCAGGAGTCTACTGTTTTGTCTGATGATGTTAATTTGTTTGACTATGATATAACACCCGGTTACCATTATCAGTCTTCAACAGTTAATGCTAATACCAGCACTCCTATTGAGACTTCAAAGCAGAACAATTCACTTTATATTTATTCACGTACGGACCATCAAGGTATTAACAGTTACGGTGCTTGGGGCGGTATGAAGCGTTTTGCTATTGGAGAACAGGCTACTTTTATGGATGAGCTTCTTCAAGCTAATCTTGGTAATGGCATGGTTAATATCAACGATAGCCAAATGATAATCAAGAATGGACTTGTTACAGATATAGAGATTGATGAAAATGGTGATTTTACACCTGTATTTAATGACGCTGTTTGTGCTCCTGATATTTTCTCCACAAACAATGATTTCATACCGAGTAACATGGTTACCGATGGACTTTCTGATAGATATATGATTTCAAATCATGGTGATGATCCTGCTGTGTGGAAGGATTTGTGGGGTGGTAGTCCTAATATTACAGTGCCTAATAACGCTAATAGTCATTTTGCCGAAGATGCATATATTTTGAGTTATGGCGATAAGATTGCATTACCTTTTGCTTTTAATGAAACTTATGGTGGTTTTGCGTTAGAAGTTAAGTTTGGTGAAATTAAGTTGCCGGAGGGACACAATTATTATATTAATTTATTGAGACATAGTACAAATAATACCCAATTCAATTTGTACATTGATACTAGAGATGATAGCGATAATGAAAACGATTTGCTTATCAACTCAATCGGCAATATTGGCACACAGAAAGTTGCCGATGACGCTGTTAGCCTCTTATCCGATTCCTTGTTGACAATAGTATATGATGTTTCCGGTGGCTATTTAAGGATTTTCGTTGATGGTGTAGAGGTATTTAACTATAAAGCAGCTTTCTCAAAACTTGATTTTACAGATGCCGATTTAATTCTTGGTAGTTGGGATAATTCTCGTGAAGTTTATATGGAGCTCACAGATATTCGTTTCTACAACCATCCGTTAAGAACTGCAGAGGTTGCGCAGAATGCTAAGAATTTAAAATCCTATGCGCCTGTTGTAACTGATGGTCTTATTGCAGAGTTTGATGCTGACGGATACTCGACAACAAATAATACATGGAAACCTTCTATCGGCACAGTTGGTGATATAGACTTATCTGATGCAAAATATACTTTCGATAAAGGTGCTTGTATTGTTACAGGTGGAGATAGAATCGCTTTACCTCAGGCGATAGCTACAGCACTCAATAGTAAGCAAGCTTTTACGATAGAGGTTGAATTTGGTAATATTAAGAACATACCCAGTCAGTTTGTAAGTTATATTTCAAACTCTGTAATAGAAAATATTAATCAATTTTCTCTTCGTTCCAGTCAGAAAGATAATAATTTTTCTGCACAAGTTTGTTTTGGCGGAGGTGAGTGGGAGAAAATTAACGCAACTGCTAAAAACACAAAGAATCAACAGCTTTATTCGGTAGAAAATATGCAATATTCTACTGTTACTATTTCTTTTGATGGTACAACAACTACACTTTATATTAATGGCCAGTATGTAATAAAGACTACTGCTGTTAGCTCATTTAATTTAGATGGCTTGGTATTTGGACCTGATAAAGATGGAGTTGTTTGTGAATATAGAACAATGAGATTTTATGACAGAGCTTTAAGCAATCTTGAGATTGTTCAAAACTCCAGACACGATGGCACATATAACTTAGCTTTGGACAATTACAGTGGAGAATTGAATACCTATAGTGAAGGTGCTGTTGGTAAGACTGCAGTTGGTGGTCGTTATATCGAGTTTAAGCAGACTGGTGATACTTACGTTTTATCTGCAATAAGAGTATCTACATCATCTTCTGACGATTATACAATTTACAATGACTGTACAGGATTGGATTACTTCAATAAGCATACTATATATGCTCAAGATAATAACGCAAAGTCGAATGACTATTGGCCTTTGGATCAGTCTAAAACTTATGGTACAAATGGACACGATTTCAAATTTGGCGATGAGGATTATGCACAGAAGAGAAACTTCTTTATGGGCAACAATATTGGTACAGAGTATTTAAAAGATTACAAGCATAGTTTGTTGTCGTATAACAGTTCAGACCACAATGCGTTCTTTGGTACAAAGTACAAAATTGACTTTACATTGACAGCTGATTATGTTGGACCATTGGAGTATATCTTCATGGGTGATGACGACTTGTGGGTATTCCTTGATGATAAGCTTGTATGCGATATTAGTGGTGTTCACGGTGCTATTGGTCAGGTTGTTGATTTGTGGAATTACGTTGACAGATATGGCAGAGAAGAAGACACAGATCACACATTGTATGTATTCCTTTTAGAGCGTGGTGCCAGAGCTTCTACATGTTATATGGAGTTCACACTCCCCGAAGTTTCTAACTTAACTCCTGAGAATCCTACAGGTACACTTATTTTGTCAAAAGAGGTTGTTAACTCTACAACAAAAGAGGCTTTTGATTTCACATTATCATTGACAGATGCTGATGGAGTTCCCTTAACTGATGTTGTTTATAATGTTATTGATGCTGATGGTAGTTACTTGAAGACGAATGTTGCATTTAATAATGGAGATACAATTTCATTAGCTCATGATCAAAGCGCAGTAATAGAGTACTTGCCGATAGATGCAATTTACACTATAACGGAGAAGGAATATCCCGGATATCATGCCTCTTACGAGATTCTTGGTGGTGACACTATTGATAGCAATGTGGCTACAGGTACAGTTGGTATGAGAACAAATATAACATATATAAATACGACCGGTAGCATGTTGCCAAGTACAGGTGTTATTACTCGTGGTAATGTTATCTATATTATTCCTTTGTGCATAGCTGCTGCTTATATGTGTGCGATGCCGTTTATTAATCGTCCTAAGAGACGAGAAACAAGTGATAATTAAGAGGGAGCTAATGCTCGTTCTAAATTATATAAAAAATATTTTATGAAAAGGTGGTTTTTTATGAAAAACGCAAAAAAAATTTTTGCTGTATTGGTTGTTTTAGCATTAGCTCTCAGTATGGTTATACCTGCAGCAGCTGAAGAAGGGGCTACAATTACCATTCAAAATGCAAAAGCAGAACAGACTTATACCATTTATAAAATGGCAGACTTAGTAACTTATGATGTTGAGGCAGGCACTTATTCATATAAGGTAGCTGCAGGCTGGAAAGATTTCTTCACAACACAAGGTATTGAGGTAGATGGTACAGACTTCATCCTTTACAGTGGTTCAATTACAGATGCTTCTACTTTTGCAGCGGATGCAGTAGCGCATGCAAAGAAGACAGCAGGTGTATCTGCTTATGCCTCCACTACTGTTGGCGATGTAGATGCTCCTGTAGTGTTTGAGGTTGAGCCCGGATACTACTGCATTGATTCAACATTAGGTACAAAGAGTGCAGTATATCTCAAAACAAATGAAAAATTAACTACTTTAGAGAAAAACAGCATTCCTGGTATCACAAAGACTGTTTATGAGAATTCAACACAAAGCTACGGTTTGTCTAACGATGCTTCTGTAGGTGCTACTGTTAATTTTAAAATTACAGTTGCAACAGGTGAAGGCGTTGATTCTTTAAAGATCGTTGACGTTCTTTCAACAGGTCTTAAACTTGATTCTGATCCTGTAATTAGCGGTGAAAATGTAAAAGGTACACTTAATATCGAAAAAACGAGTGACAACGGATTTACAGCAACAATAACAGGTCACGATGATAATACGACAATTGACATTGTTTATACAGCAATTGTTACACCTGAAGCTGTTGTAGAGACAGGTATCGAAAACACAGCAGAATTAATTTATGGTGAAAACGAAACTGTTACTCCTGAGGTTAAGACAAAGACATATACTTGGTCATTTAATGTTGGTAAAGTAGATGCTAATGATAACGGTTTGGATGGTGCTACATTTAGCATTTATGCAACAAAGGCAGATGCAGAAGCAGAGAGAAATCCCTTGACTTTTACAGGTGCTGAAGGTGTATATCAATACGATTCTACAGGTAAAGGTACAGTTACAGTTCTTGAATCTAATGGTGAAGGCGAGTACATTATTAATGGTGTTGACTCAGGTAGCTATTATGTAAGAGAAATTGATGCTCCTACAGGATACAATAAGACAGAAGAAGTTTTCACAGCTACTGTTACATCTGACAATAAGTATAATACAGATGCTCTTACAGTTGAGGTTACTGATCCTAAAGTAGTAAACTACACAGGTACAGTTCTTCCTTCAACAGGTGCTACAGGCACAGCAATCTTTGTTGCTGTTGGTAGTGTTCTTGTAGTTGCTATGTTCGTTCTCCTTATCGTTAGAAAGAGAATGACAAAGCTTGTTTATACAAAATAATTAGTTACTGATACTTTGTTATGAGGCGGAGCCTCTATGGCTCTGCCTCGTATAAAAGTAAAGAAAGGTCCGTAAATAAATGAATAAAAAAAAGATTTCATTAATTATAATGCTTGTCTTACTTTTTATAGGCTTTTCTGTGCTTTTATACCCATCGATTAGCACGTATTGGAACTCTAAAACGCAGTCAACTGTTATCTCTAACTATGAACAGTTTATTCAAAGTTTTAGTCAGGAGGATTACGATAAGTTTTATGCTGAAGCTGTGAAGTACAACAGCGATTTGAATGAGCTTGAGTTTCCTCTAAGAGAGTATCATAAGATTGACGGGTATGATAAAGCAATTAATCTTGATGGTACCGGGGTAATGGGGTACATCACGATTCCATCTATTGGTGTCGAATTGCCTATTTATCACGGAACGTCGGAGAATGTGTTGGTTTTCGCAGCGGGCCACATGAAAGGAACAAGCTTGCCTGTCGGAGGAAGTTCGACACATAGTGTTTTATCGGCACACAGAGGTTTGCCTAATGCAAAGCTTTTTACGGACTTGGACAAATTACAAAAAGGTGATGTGTTTACTATCACAGTTCTCAATCGCGTACTTACTTATGAGGTTGATTCTATCTTGACGGTTAAACCTGAAAACATAAGTGACATCATGATTGAAAAAGGTGAGGATCATTGTACGCTTGTAACATGTACACCTTACGGTGTTAATACGCACCGCCTTTTAGTAAGAGGTACACGTATTGATACTTTGTCTAAGAAGAAAACCTACATTGGTGCCGAAGCGTACCGAATTGACGAAATGGTTGTTACGCCTATTGTGGCGTTGCCGATGTTATTGATTTTTATATTATTTGTTGTATTCCAGCCTGTTAAGACTGAGTACTTCAACGAAGGAGATGTATTTGATGGAAAGAAAAAAGAATCTTCGTAAAGCATTTGTGGTATTGGTTGCTTGTTTGATTTTGACACTTGCATTTTCCGTACCTACATCAGCAAGAGAACTTGTTGAACTTGATGAACCATGCACTCTCAATTTGACGTATAAGTATGACGAGACGTTCTTTGAGGGTGAGGAAATCAAGGTCTATAAGGTTGCTGATTTTACACGCGTGGGTGTGTATGAGTTGACTGATATGTTTGACGAATATCCTATTGATATTGAGAATATTAAGACACAAGATGAATGGAACGCTGTTCGTGATACTCTTGTTGCTTACATTGCTGCAGATTCTTTGGTTGCTACTGCAACTGTTACAACAAATGCAGATGGTGTTGCTTCATTTGAGAATCTTAGCGTTGGTCTGTATCTTGTTGGTGGAATCATTACAGATTACATTGATGATGGCACAATAGAGTTTGCTGATTTCTTGATTTCTGTTCCCGGTCTTGACGAGGCAGATAAGTGGGTTTACGATGTTGATGCAACACCCAAATCTGTATATCATGAGCCTGTATACGAAGAAATAGAGTACAGTGTTATCAAATTATGGAAGGATTCCGGCAATGAGGATAAGCGTCCTGCCGCTGTTGAAATTGAGATTTTCAAGGATGGCGAAATCGTTGAAACTGTGAAACTTTCTAAAGACAATGATTGGAAATACTCTTGGATTGGTCTTGATGACGGTAGTGTTTGGACAGTTGTTGAGCGTAATGTTCCCGAAGGATATACTCTTACATTAGAGAAAAAGGATGCTACTTTTGTAGTAACAAATACATTTATTCCTGTTGAACCTCCTACAGGTGATTCTTTTAATGCTCAGCCTTACATTATTGCAATCTGTATTTCAGGTGTGCTTTTAATTGTTGTTGGTATTATTAGACACAAGAAAGAATCAGAGTCCGTATGAAAACAAAAAAACATTTTTTATCATTAATTTTGATTATAGTTGGTGCCTTTGCCGTGCTTTTTGCGGCAGGGGCATTGATTTATGCTGAACTCTCGCAAAGCAACATGAGAGAAGATGCTATTGTAGCTGTAGAAAAGATTAAAGCGTCTATTCCTGAAATTGTAGAACGTGTCCCAGAAGAACGCGGAAATAATATGATGCCATCACTTGAAGTTGATGGTAATAATTATGTTGCTTTACTTGAAGTTCCGCAACATAAATTTGAGTTACCAGTTGTTTCCTCTTGGAAATTGGGAGATGTTGAAGCTGCTCCTTGCAGATATACGGGTAGCATCTATGACAAGACTTTAATTATAGGCTCGTCTGACGAAGAAGGACAAATGTCTTTTGTTGAAGATATGGAGATTGATGATGTCATTTATTTAACGGATATGTCAGGGGGTAAGTACGAATACAAAGTTACCGCAATACAGCATTCCGACAATGCTACAGATGAAAAGCTCAAAAACGGTGAATTTGATTTAACAATTTTTGTTCGTAGCTCCGGTGAGTCGAAATATCTACTTGTTAGATGTACCGTAAGTTTTTAAAGATGTAATATAATATAAATTTTTATAAATAGAACCGCAAGGTTCCTTTTTTTTTGCCATTTTTATTCTTTTTTTGCATATCTAAAGGCTCTGATAAATCATAACCAAAAATCAACGAGCTAACATTCGTATAAAAACTTGAAATTTTTGCACGAAAGATAGACAGTATAATAACTAAAATCAACAAGCTAACATTCGTATAAAAACTTGATGTTTTTGCACGAATGTTAGACAGCACAATCATAAGCTTAATCAGAAGCTTACTTTTTATTTAAATTAAGGCTTTAAATTTGAGAACAGGTGTGGTACAATTAACATGATTTTACATCATAGTTTTTTTAGGAGGCTTTTTATAATGAAAACTAAAGCAGTTAGATTGTATGGTAAAGAAGATTTAAGACTTGAAGAGTTTGAGTTGCCTGCAATTCAGGATGACCAAATTCTGGCACATATTATTTCAGACAGCGTATGTATGTCAACATACAAAGCAATGGAGCAGGGCTCAGATCATAAGAGAGTTCCCGAGGACATTGATAAGAATCCTGTAATCGTAGGACATGAATTCTGTGGAGAAATTATTGAGGTTGGTGCTAAGTGGCAGCATAAGTTTAAACCCGGACAGAAGTTCTCTATTCAGCCGGCGATGAACTATAAAGGTTCACTTTATGCACCCGGATATTCATACCAATATATCGGAGGCGCAGCAACATACGTTGTAATTCCTAACGAGGTTATGGAGACAAATTGCCTTCTTGACTATAATAACGACGCATTCTTCTATGGTAGTGTAGCAGAGCCTATGTCTTGTATCGTAGGTACATATCACGCTATGTATCATACAAAGAATGGTTCTTATGTTCACAATATGGGAATTGTAGAGGGCGGTAACATGGCTATACTTGCAGGAGTTGGACCAATGGGTATCGGTGCAATTGACTATGCAATTCATTGCGATAGAAAACCCGGCCTTCTCGTTGTAACAGATATTGATGAAGCAAGACTCCAAAGAGCCGCTTCAATTTATACAGTAGAAGAAGCTGCTAAGAACGGTGTTAAACTCGTTTATGTTAACACAGCAACAACACCTGATGCAGAGAGCTATATTATGAGCCTTACAGATAATAAGGGATTTGATGACGTTATGGTATTTGCCCCTGTTAGACCTGTTGTTGAAATGGGTGACAGACTCCTTGGCAAAGACGGATGTCTCAACTTCTTTGCAGGCCCTGCAAATTCAGAGTTTAAAGCTGAGTTTAACTTCTATAATGTTCACTACGGTTCAACACACGTTGTTGGTACAAGCGGTGGTAATACAGCAGACATGATTGAGTCCATTGAAATGATGAATAAGGGACTTCTCAATACAGCTTCAATGATCACACATATTGGCGGACTTAATTGCGTAGTTGATACTGTAATGAATCTTCCTAAAATCCCCGGTGGTAAGAAGCTTGTTTATACAAATATTGATTTACCTCTTACAGCCATTGCTGATTTTGAGAAGTTGGGCGAGACAGATGATCTCTTCAAAAATCTTGCTGAAATCTGCAAACGCCATAACATGCTTTGGAATGCTGAGGCAGAGAAGTATCTCCTTGCTAATGCAAAAGCAATCTAATAGAGCAATCGGTTAGTTCACGAAAGGACGGATATAGATGAAAGTATTGGCATTTGACTACGGTGCAAGCAGCGGCAGAGCTATTTTGGGCGAGTTTGATGGCAAAAAAATCACACTTACAGAGCTTCATCGCTTTGGTAGTGACCCTGTAATGATGAACGAAACATTCACTTGGGATTTTTTGCGATTGTTTTTTGAGCTCAAAAAGGGAATAATAAATACGTATAATGCAGGCCATAGCGATATATCATCAATTGGTATTGATACATGGGGCGTTGATTTCGGACTTCTTTCTAAAGAAGGCGAACTTTTGGGCAACCCTGTTCATTACCGTGATTCTCGCACAGATGGCATGATTGAACTTGCTTGTGAGCGCTCCTCAGCAAAGGAAATTTTTGACACTACAGGTATTGCTTTCCAGAAGTTTAATACGCTTTACCAACTTTTGGCAATGAAGGAAAGTAATAGCGTACTTTTAGAAAATGCTGATACATTGCTATTTATTCCTGACCTGTTTAACTACTTCTTGACAGGTAAAAAATATTGTGAATATACAATTACAAGTACTTCTCAATTATATGATCCGGTAAAAGGCGATTGGGCAAAGGATTTGATAAAAAAAGTCATTCCCGGAATCAATACGGATATTTTGCCTGAGGTTATTCCGGCCGGAACACAGGTGGGACCGCTCACTGACAGCATTTGCGAGGAGCTTGGCGTTAAGCCTGTTCCCGTTATTGCCGTAGCGGAGCACGACACCGGAAGCGCAGTTGTTTCCGTTCCGTTTTATGATACGAAGAGTGCGTACTTGAGCAGCGGCACATGGTCATTGCTTGGCTTGGAGCTTGATGAGCCCGTAATTAACGACAAAATGCGTGAGCTTAATTATACAAACGAGGGTGGAATTAATAATAATGTTCGTCTTCTCAAGAACATTATGGGCTTGTGGATTACGCAGGAGTGCAAGCGCCATTGGGAAAAACAGGGCGAAACGGTAACTTTTGGCGGATTGACGGAAGAGGCAGCTCAGGCGGCTCCGTTTGCTTGCATAATTGATGTTGATGATGCGAGATTTTTTGAGCCCTACAATATGCCTAAGAAAATCCAAGAATATTGCGCAGAAACAGGCCAGTATGTTCCCCAGACAAAGGGCGAAATTATCCGTTGTGTGAATGAGAGTTTGGCTTTGAAGTATCGTCAGGCAATTGAAGGCTTAGAGGAAATTGTTGGTTACACAATTCCGGCTCTTCACGTTGTGGGTGGAGGTTGTCAGAATAAACTTTTGAATCAATTTACAGCGAATGCTATTAACAGACCTGTTTATGCAGGCCCCGTTGAAGCAACAGCTATCGGAAATATTGCAACTCAGCTTATTTCATTGGGTGCTGTTAAGTCTCTTGCAGAGGCTCGTGAAGTTGTTCGTAATTCTTTTGATATTGATGAGTACTTACCGAAAGATGGAGACGCTTGGGAGGCTGCTTATGCGAAGCTTTTAAAGCTCCAAGGTAAATGATTCGATATAAGAGTAGGAGTTTATTTTGGAAAAATCCGGCAATTCTGGTAATTTTAAAAGAGAGTGCATAATTCGCGGTACATCGGAAATAATAATTACCGAGAACGGCGAGGCTGTTCTTTATAAAGTTTCCGACAATAGTAAATTCATGACTTCTAATATTTTTGCGGCGCGTATAACAGAGTATGCGCCGCAATTAAATTCTTATTTTGTTGATATCGGCGACGGAAGCAGGCGCGCGCTTTTGCCTGTTTCTGATATCATGAAAGCAACTACAAAACAGCTTCGCGTAGGTGATTTTTGTTTGGCACAGATTACTTCTGCTCCCAGAGGTAAAAAGGGAGCGCAGATTAGTACCCAAATTCGCCTTGCAGGTGTTTACACAGTTTTACTGCCATGTGAGAAAAACATTAATATTAATATTTCCGGTAAAATTCGCGACTGCGTCGCACGTGAGCGCCTCGCTGCGCTCGGCGAATCTTTTTTTCTCGATTCTGCCTTACCTGAATATTCCATGATTTTCCGTACCGAAAGCGAAACGGCTTCTGCGAAGGAAATTATTGGTGATTATTCCAATTTGTGTGATTTTTGGCAATCTGTTTTGCAAAAATTTAATTCTTTTGTATCAGTCGGTAGGGTAGGTCTGATTTATGAGCGAAATCCAATTTTGTCAGAAATTCTCAAATATCCCATTTCTTCGTATACAAAAGTTTCAGCTGATACTACAGAAATGCTTGATAAAATTAAAAGCGAATTTTCTGATCTTATTCCTAAATTGGAATTTATTCCCAATCGTATTTTTTCTGTTAAGTCTATTGATAATGTTGTTCCTTCCTTACTTGGACGTAAGGTTTATCTTAAATCAGGGGCCGATATTGTTATAGAAAAAACAGAAGCACTCACAGTTATTGATGTGAATTCATCAAAGTCAAATTTATCTTATCATAAAGTAAATCTTGAGGCTGCAACAGAAATTATGCGCCAACTTAGACTTCGCGACATAGGTGGTATTATAATTTGTGATTTTATAGAACCCGAAAATAAAAAAGACAGGCCCGCGCTTGTTGATTTTATGCGCGGGCTCGCTCTTATTGATCCTTCAAAGCCGGAAATTGCCGGTATCACTCAATTGGGTCTTATCGAAATTTCTCGTAAACGAAGTTGATTTTTATATTATAGTAAAGTCGTATGTAACTTTAAATGTAGCTGTGTCACCTGCATTGAGAAATGGGTACGGAGCAAGAAGGGGATTATCTGTTGCATTTACCGAATCCGGAAAATACTGGGGTTCCAGGCAAATTCCTTTATGCTTTGGTGTAAGATGATTTCCTGTATACAGCTGAACACCGGGAGCGTTGGAATAAACTTCCATTTTGCGTCCGGATTCCGAAGACTCAAGCACTGCTATTTTTGTCATATTTTCAGCTTCATTTTTAATAATAAAGTTATGGTCAATACCATTCTTGCTGGTGATTTCTGTAAATTCTCCTGCGTATGCTGACTTAATTGTTCCTATAATTGACTTGGGTTTGCGGAAGTCCATATAACCATCTACGGGGAGAATTTCGCCTGTGGGCATAATTTCATCATCAATTGGAGTATATTTGTCTGCAAAAATCGTCAAATTATGATCAGCAACATCATCTTGAACTGTATTTAAATTGAAATAGGAATGATTTGTAGGATTAAAGAGTGTATCTTTGTCACTTTGACCATTGAGAACCATTTCTAAAACATATTTTTCTTCACATTTATAAAATCTATATGTCAGAACCATGCTGAGATTTCCGGGGAAACCGGCTGTGCCATCAGGCTGCATTGCCTCAAAAGTAATAGTGTCGTCTGTAGTTTTTGTGCAATCCCAAATCATATTATGGAAGCCTTCTATGCCTCCGTGAATATGATTGCGACCTTCATTTTGTACCAGCTGGTGTGTTCCGGTTCTGTCTGTGTATTTACCATTGCGGATTCTGTTTGCATATCTACCTACAACTGCACCGAAATACTCGCTGTCTGATAAAAAATATTCTTGAGGTGTGTCACATCCCAAAACCGTATTTGCCAAAACACCATATCTATCCGGAACAACAATTTGCCTTACTCTGCAACCAAAATTGAGAATTTCTACAAACGCATCGCCTGCAGCTTCAATTTTGTAAGAATAAACATCTTTTTCACCTATCTTACCAAACAAGCTTTTAATAATTGCCATGAAAAAACCTCTTTTCTTTTAATTATATAAGTCTTTAGAAGTATACAATAAATTCAAACAAACTACAAGCAAATAACAACCAGAACTATTAACCCTTAACCTAATGTTCGTGCAAAAAACAAAAAGAAATATACTAACATAAAATTGAAAAACATAGTCTATTATCGTTCGAACAATTTTCACAAGTTTTTGCACGAACGTTTCGTGCGCAAAAAAAATACCATACCGACTTACCCAAAATCTTCAATAAGGCCAAACAATACCTTCCTTCAACATTCCTAATCGGATATATAAAAAAATCCTGCAAATGGTCGAGTAATTCATTCTCATAAAAGTTTTACCGGTTCTGTCAGGATATGCGGTCATATCAATAACTACTAAACTTAATCCTTTTTCTTGGGCGTATGACATTTTTTCTTTTAAATGTCTCTCATAATCAGGCTTATCACGACTGCCTGCGATTTCAACGTACACTTTCCGTCCGTTCACATTCAAAAGTAAGTCTGCGCGCCAAAAAGATTCCGGATAAAATGGCTCCAGTTCATAACATAATCCACAATCATGGGCACAGCGTGCGGCAATCACCTCATTTTTTGAACGTAGCTGTTCTCCGCAATCATTAATAATCGAACAATTAAAAGTATGTTTTAAATCATTTTTTGCATTTTCTTGTTGCTCAGTTTCTCCAATATCTTCTGAACCTAACTCAAGTCGTCGCTTCTTTTTTTTTGTATTTTTATTATCGCGTATTTTGTACCAAACATGTTTCTTATTCTTATGTTGTCTATCAATGTGGGTAGTCACTCTCAAATTAGGTTTTATAGTATTAGAATTTCTTTGCTCCATTTCGTCAATTTGCTCTGCAAAACTTGCGGCATCTGCAGACTCAACTGTAGGGCGTAAATCCAGTGCGTGTAACTGCTTGTCCGCAGGCATATCTAAAAAATCATCAATTGAATTTGCCAAAAGCCGGTTGTCCTCTGACTGCCAAAAATCATCAAAGTAATCGTGCATATATTCTTCAAATTTAATTCGAGGCAGCTCCCGAGATTTAATTGAATTTAGTAATTTGGCCAACATTTTTGCACAATATAAACTGATATTCAATATTTCTTTAGCCAGCATTCTCATCCAAAAACGCGCTAACAAAAACAAATGATTTGCAGGATTAGTGTAGTCATTTAAATCTCTACCGTCATTTTTTTTGGGATATGGAAACTTCTTACTTATATAATACTTATTGCCCTTTATATACAAATACGCATTTGTATACACATACTCTTTTTCTTCGCCGCTTGCTAAAATATGTTTTCTCCTAGGGCTACTGAAAACTACGCTTCCCTCCGGAACACCACGGAATTTCAGATGTTTAATTATGGCATCTGCTTTTGCAGCACGATTAAGAGCGGCATTGAAATTTTTAAAGTAATCAAAATAAGTATTTTCGTTAAAAATCGTATTCATAGAAATCCCTCCGTCAATATTCTACAAAAACCATATGACGAAAAATGTCGAATTCTTGCTAACGGGAAAATTTTTTGCCCCTCCGCCTAACATTCGTACAAAAACAAAATAAAAATATTCGAAGCTTAGACAAATAAAACAGGGAGCCTTTTATATAGAAAAATTATATCTACAAATTCGTACAATTTTAAAGAGTTTTTGCACGAACTACAGTAGGTGGGAATAAAAGTATAGGGATCAAAAACGGAGATTGAATATAAATTATCATAATAGTATAATAGGAAGGCAGTAGTGTTTTTTTAAAAAAATTTCATACAAAATAATGGCGCTATTGCACGAATTTATAGTCAAATAGAAGTTAGGCAGAATTTTGCAGAACACTTTATCGATTTAGTTGACTAATGTGCTAAAGTGTTGTATAATATGGCGAAACACATTTGGAGGTGCACTTGTGGATTATCCTATTTTGAATGTTAAAAACGAAGATGAGGCTGTTATTGTTCTTAAAAATTTATATAGGACTTACGGATACTTACCCTATAAAATGAGCAAATTTGAAGAATATGACCTCTATGTAGAAAACAAGAATTTCTTAGTGAGTGATGATATAATTACATTTAGTGACTTTAATGGAAAACTCATGGCACTCAAGCCGGACGTTACATTGTCTATTATCAAGAAGGTTAAAAGCACGCAATATACAGAGAAGCTTTTCTACCATGAGAACGTGTACAGGGCGCTCAAAAATGCAAAAGAAGTACGCGAAATTTTGCAGATGGGTTTGGAATGCATCGGCGACGTTGGCACATATGAAACTGCGGAAGTGCTCATGTTGGCATCAAAAAGCTTGGCGGCACTCAGTAAACGTTATGTGATTGATATTTCTCACATGGGCTTTGTCGACGGAATACTGGAGGCTTCCGGGGCAGATTTCGTCACTCGAAGCGAGATAATGACGTATATCAAAGAGAAAAATTCTCACGATATAACAAAAGCCTGTGACAGGGCAGGTATTTCTTTAGAAAATACAGAAAGAATCTGCAAGGCAGCCGCATTGTGGGGCGGATTTGAGGAAATGCTTCCGCAGTTAAAAGAAATAAGTGTCAATGAGAAAACCGAGAATGCAATTAAAGATTTAGAAGAAATTTACAGCATATTAAAGATAAACGGATGCAGCGAATATGTAAAAATTGACTTTTCTGTAATGAATGACATGAATTATTATAACGGCGTAGTGTTTAGAGGTTTTGTAGAAGGTGTCCCCGTAAATGTACTCTCGGGTGGTAGATATGATAAGATTACAGAGCGATTCGGAATGAAATCCGGCGCCATCGGTTTTGCTGTATATTTAGGTATTTTATGGCAATATATCGCAACACCGAAAGCACAGGATGCAGATGTTGTAATTTATTATTCAGAAGATACAGATTTGACAGTGCTTACACAAAAAGTAAAAGAATTGACAGAAATGGGAAGTACGGTTACAGTGTATAGAAAAGGCTGTGAGAAGCCATTGAAATGTTCTAAACGGTTCGAAATCAGTGGAGGGAGGCTTGTAGAATTATGATAAATATAGCATTGCCAAAGGGCAGACTTGGAGAAAAAGTATATAATAAACTTAAAGCTATAGGATATGGCTGCCCCTCGATTGAAGAAAACAGCAGAAAACTTATATTCGAGAATGAAGAAAACGGAGTTAGGTATTTCTGGGCAAAACCGTCAGATGTGGCAATTTATGTAGAAAGAGGAGCTGCGGATATTGGAGTTGCAGGCAAGGATATTTTGCTTGAGTACCAGCCGGATATATACGAGCTCAGTGACCTTGATATAGGAAAATGCAGAATGTGTGTAGCCGCTAAAAAAGGCTTTGAGGACAACACAGAAAGAGCCTTAAGAGTAGCAACCAAATTTCCCAATATTGCCAGAAATTACTATTCGAAGCTTAGTAGAGAAATTGATATTATTAAGCTTAACGGCTCCATAGAAATTGCACCTATACTCAATTTATCGGACGTAATTGTGGATATTGTTGAGACGGGAACTACGCTTTTAGAAAATAATCTTGAGCCAATAGAAACTATAGTGCCCATAAGCGCCAGATTGATAGCAAATAAGACAGGGTACAAATTTAAATATGATGAGATAAGTAAGCTTTGTCAAAAGCTTAGTGAGCTTGAATAAAATAATCAAAAAACAAGAGGCAAATAAAATGATAAAAATTTTAAAAATGGACAAATTTAAAAGGGAAGATATTTTACCTGAGCCGCCGGAACAAGCAGAAATTACCAATTCTGTAAAAAAAGTTCTTGCGGATGTTAAATCTCGCGGCGACGAAGCAGTAAAATATTATACAAAACTTTTTGACAAAGTAGAGTTAGAAAGCCTAATTGCAGACCCTGCCGCCATAGAAGAAGGCGCAAAAGCGGCCGATAAAGAGTTTATCCGGGCGCTGGAAAAAGCTGCGGCCAATATATATAAATTTCACGAAAAGCAAAAGCAAAATGGTTTTGTTATACAAGACGAGGCAGGAATAATCACAGGTCAAAGAGTTATTCCTCTTAAAACCGTCGGCATTTATGTGCCGGGAGGCACAGCCCGTTACCCCTCAACGGTATTAATGAATTGTATTCCGGCAAAAATCGCGGGTGTAGAAAATATAATCATAACAACACCACCGGATAAGGACGGCAACGTTCCGTCGCAGATTCTGGCAGCCGCATATGTAGCCGGCGCGACTTGCATCGTAAAGGCAGGAGGCGCACAGGCAGTTGCCGCTTTAGCTTACGGCACACAATCAATTCCAAAAGCTGACAAAATTGTCGGCCCCGGTAATGCGTATGTTGCAGAAGCAAAAAAACAAGTACAAGGTTTGGTAGACACGGATATGATAGCAGGTCCCAGTGAAATACTTGTAATTGCAGACGACAAAAATGATCCGAATGTGACAGCTTTCGACTTGCTTTCACAAGCAGAACACGATAAAATGGCAACAGCCGTGCTGGTAACTGACAGTGAAGAGTTTGCCCGGAAGGTTTCTGACAGTTTAGAGCAAATTATTCCAACTTTACCAAGAAAGGAAATTGCACGAGCATCTATAGACAATAATGGAAAAATAATAGTAACTTCCAGCCTCGAAAGTGCTATAGAAGCCTCAAACGAGATAGCTCCGGAGCACTTAGAATTGTGTATTGACAATCCCTTTGATTATTTAAGTTTGGTACGGAATGCCGGCTCGGTCTTTATGGGACGCAATTGTCCGGAGGCGTTAGGTGATTATTATGCAGGGCCGAATCATACATTGCCCACAAGCGGCACAGCAAGATTTTCCAGCCCGCTTTCAGTGGAAGATTTTGTTAAAAAGTCCGCGTATACGTACTACACGGCAGAAGCTTTGGACAGAGCGTGTGAGTCAGTCGTAACAATAGCCGAAGAAGAAGGCCTTTATGCGCACGGACGTTCCGTAAGCTATAGATGTGAAATGAGAAAAAAGGGTTGAGAAGCCGATGAGTAAGTTTTTGAATAAAAAATACTGTTTGCTGGAGGCGTACACGCCCGGCGAACAGCCGCAGGATAAAAAATATATAAAATTGAACACAAATGAGTCGCCGTATCCGCCTTCGCAGGGTGTGCTGGAGGCAATAAACGGTAGCCAGGTGTCATTGCTGAATCTTTATCCTGACCCGGAATGCAAGGAACTTCGACGGAATATAGCCGCGCACTACGGGGTGACGGAGAGCAACGTTTTCGTTGGCAATGGTTCGGATGATATACTAAATTTTGCATTTATGGCTTTTTGTGGCAGAGATTCTGAGGCAGCTTTTCCTGATATAAGTTACGGATTTTATAAGGTGTATGCAGAGCTTCACGGTATTCCGTTTAAGGAAATACCGCTTACAGAAAGCTTGGAAGTGGCAGCGCAGGATTATATTGGAATAAATAAAAATGTGTTTATTGCAAATCCAAACGCACCTACAGGCCTTACGTTGTCCCTTGATGAGATTAGTAAAATTTGTGAGAGCAACAGAGATTATATTGTGCTTATAGATGAAGCGTATGTGGATTTCGGTGCGGAAAGCAGTGTTTCGCTCACACAAAAATACAGCAACCTGATAACGGTAATGACATACTCAAAGTCGCGCTCTATGGCAGGTTCAAGGTTAGGCTTTGCGATTGCTAACGAGGAATTGGTAAAAGATCTTGAAAAAATAAAATATTCCACAAATCCGTACAGCATTAATCGACTGACAAATTTGGCAGGAATTGCCGCTATGAAAGACAGCGCTTATTACGAAGAAAATTGCAAGAAGATTGTGGAAACGAGGGAGTTTACAAAGAGTGAACTCAAAAAATTGGGCTTTGAGATGACTGATTCCAAGAGTAATTTTATCTTCGCAAAAAACAGCCGCATCGGTGGCGAAGAGCTTTATAAAAAGCTGAAAGACAACGGAATTTTGGTGCGTCATTTCAGTAAGGCACGAATTAAAGATTATGTCAGGATAACGGTTGGAACAAGAGAACAAATGGAAATCCTTCTAAATGTAATTAAAGGAATAATTTAAAAAGGATGGGAATTATGGAAATGCGAACAGCGGAAATAATAAGAAATACAGCAGAAACAAAGATTCAGCTCAAGCTTTGTATAGACGGCAAGGGAAATGCAGATATACAAACAGGCTGTGGCTTTATGGATCATATGCTTACATTATTTGCCAAACATGGCAATTTTGATTTGTCTGTAAAATGCGATGGAGATATAAATGTTGATGACCATCACACGGTAGAGGATATTGGTATATGTCTCGGCAAAGCCTTCGCACAGGCTGCCGGTGATTTTAAAGGAATAAAGAGATATGCTCATATAATTTTGCCCATGGATGAAGCTTTGATTTTGACAGCAATGGATATTTCCGGCAGAAGTTACATTTCTTACGAACTGGGGAATCTTCCGGAAAAGGTTGGCACATTTGACACAGAGCTTGCCGAAGAATTTATGCTGGCGTTTGTGAGAAATTTCCCGATTACGCTACATATAAAGCAACTTGCAGGCACAAACGGACATCATATTTTAGAAGGAATGTTCAAAGCTCTCGCAAGAACATTAGGCTCGGCTTTGGCTGTAGACGAAAAAAATCCGGACAGTATTCCGTCCACGAAAGGAGTTCTGTAATGCCGGTTATTATTGATTACGGAGTTGGAAATCTTTTCTCACTTACATCTTCTTTTAAATTTATAGGACAGGACGTTACAGTGACTTCGGATAAGAAAAAAATTGCGGCGGCTGATAAGCTGATTTTACCGGGTGTAGGGGCTTTTTCTGATGCAGCAAAGGCACTTAAAGAAACCGGTATGTATGACGTGGTCAGAGAAGAAGCTGCCAAAGGTAAGCCACTTTTGGGAATTTGTCTCGGGATGCAGATGCTTTTAACAAAAAGCTATGAGTACGGAGAACATGACGGATTGGATTTAATTCCCGGAAATGTAAAACCAATTGCACCGATAATAGGCTCGGAGCTCAAAGTACCTCATATAGGTTGGAATGCTTTGATTTTCCCTGAGGACAAACCTAAAAGTAAATTATATAAATACGTAGAGCCGGGTGAACACGTTTATTTTGTACACTCTTATTATGGCGCAGATTGTACGGAATACGTTAGTGCCTATTCGGAATATGGTGCTATGATTACGGCTTCTGTGGAGCATGAGAATGTTTACGGCACACAATTCCATCCGGAAAAAAGTGGTAAAACAGGGCTTAATATCTTAAAAGCTTTCTGTGAGATTTAAGGATTTGGAGGAAAAAAATGATAATTTTACCTGCAATAGATTTACATCACGGTTGTGCGGTGCGTCTTTTTAAAGGAGACTATGCGCAGATGACAGAGTATTCGAAGGAACCTGAAAAAGTTGCGAAATATTTTGCGGATTGCGGTGCGAAGCACATACACCTTGTGGATTTAGAAGGAGCAAAAACGGGTGAAACAGTTAATATTTCATCAGTTGAGAAAATAGTTAAAGCAACAGGTCTCACAGCGGAGCTGGGGGGCGGTATTCGTTCTATGGAAGTTGTAGAAAAGTATCTCGGCATAGGAGTAAGTCGTGTTATTTTAGGAACAGCGGCGTTAAAGGATCCTGCCTTTTTAGAAAAGGCTGTATTGAAACATGGAGAGAAAATTGCTGTAGGCATTGATATAAACGGAGGTAAAGTTGCGGTAAGCGGTTGGACAGAGGTTTCGGATGTGGATTTCAGGGATTTTTGTAAAAAAATGGAAAATTTGGGAGTACAAACAATTATATGTACTGATATTAGCCGAGACGGTGCGATGCAAGGTACAAACAGAGCTTTGTATGCGGAGCTTCAAGAGGAATTTAAAATGAACATAATTGCATCAGGTGGTGTATCTACTTTGGAAGATGTGGAAGTTCTTTCCGGTTTTGGTGTTTATGGTGCGATTTTGGGAAAGGCAATCTATACAGGCGCAATTGATTTGAAGGACGCCCTGAAATTAGCAAGAGGTGGCAATTTATGATAACAAAGAGAATTATTCCATGTCTTGATGTAAAAAACGGACGCGTTGTAAAGGGTGTTAATTTTGCCGGATTAAGAGATGTAAATTCTCCTGTTGAATTGGCAGAATATTACAGTAATTGCGGTGCCGATGAGCTTGTTTTCTATGATATTACAGCTTCTGCTGAGGGAAGAGGTCTTTTTACGGATATTCTTCGTGAAGTGGCAAGTAAAATTTTTATACCGCTGACAGTGGGCGGCGCGATAAATTCCGTAGAGGATTTTGACAGAGTGTTAAAGTGCGGTGCAGATAAGGTTTCAGTTAACTCCGGTGCTATTCGTAATCCGCAGCTCATTGAGGCAGCAGCGAAAAGATATGGAGATCAATGTGTTGTTTTGTCTGTTGATGTTAAAAGAGTTGATGGTGTTTTTCGTGTGTTTGCCAAAGGCGGCAGGGAGAATACAGGTATGGAAGCTCTTGAATGGATTAAAAATGGTGTTGATTCAGGCGCGGGCGAAATCGTTGTGAACAGTATGGATACGGATGGTGTAAAAGAGGGCTTTGATTTGGAATTATTGGAAAAAGTTTGCAATATTGTATCCGTTCCTGTTATCGCCTCCGGCGGAGCAGGCAAAATGGAGGACTTTTCAGTACTGTTTAAAGAATTGCCTAAGGTTGATGCAGGGTTGGCGGCTTCGGTTTTCCATTTTGGAGAGATAAAAATTGCTGATTTAAAGGAATATTTGGTATCTGAGGGAATAAATGTAAGAAATATATAATTTATATAAAGCGGGGTAATAAATATGATTTGTGATTTTAATTTGGATAACTTGAAATTTGACGAAAAAGGTTTGATTCCGGCTGTTGTAACTGAGTCGGATACGGATAAGCTGCTTACGTTGGCTTATATGAACAGAGAAAGTTTGGAAATCAGTATAAAAGAGGAGCGTACGTGCTTTTGGTCAAGATCGAGACAAGAACTGTGGCGCAAAGGTGAGACTTCCGGAAATTGCCAGCATATTGTAAGGATCACTGCTGATTGCGATATGGATGCTTTACAAATTGTGGTAAAAAAGGATGGACCTGCTTGCCATACGGGCGAGGATTCTTGCTTCCACAAGGATGTTTGCGAGAGTGAGGAATTGCATGAATTTACTTTGCAAAGTCTGATGGATATGCTTATCGGCCGCAAAATTAATAAAAAAGAGGGCTCTTACACCACATACCTTTTTGAAAAGGGAATTGATAAAATTCTCAAAAAAGTGGGAGAGGAGTGCACAGAGGTTATTATTGCAGGTAAGGCAAATGATAAAAAAGAAACAGTATACGAAATTGCCGACCTTGCTTACCATGTAATGGTTCTTATGGTAGAAATGGGTATTTCTCTTGATGAAATTCATAACGAGCTGGCTTCTCGTCATGTAATTGACAAGAAAGTTAAACAAGAAAAGATGGTATAATTATGAGACTTGTTTTCAGTAAAAAAATTTTTGTTGCGGTTGTTGTATTGTTATTAGCTTTTGCCTTTTGTGCCTGTGATGGCTCAAATGAGGAAAATTCTGCTACTGCTAATGTTTCTGCATCTGCGGTAGCATCTGTTTCATCGCCGAGTTCTTCATCAAGTCCTTCTGCGACTCCAGCCAATGAAACAGCTGAGGAGACAGCTAAAGAGACAGCTAAAGAGACAGGGCTTACGCCAACGCCTTCGTCAGATTCTTCTGCAACAGCACCCGGAGATAATACTCCCGAAGTTCCTACGCCAACAGCGGAAAATACAGCCGAGCCGGACATTCCGTCGGTAAATGCAAAGTATTGTGTGAGAAGAGCTTTTAGTGATAAATCTACAGAAATTGGCAAGTATGACACGCTGGAAGAGGCGAAGCTTATGGCGGATGTAAATGCGCACACCGGATATGTGGTTTTTGATATGGAGGGTAATTTTATTTACAGTAGGTACAGCAATAAAGTGACTGCGCTTTTATGTCATGCTAAAAAAATATCTGATTTAATTGTTGAAAATGGTTTTCAATTGGGAACTCCTACAAAAAATCCCGCGGTTGACAATTCTGAGCTTTTGATAAATGGTGATTCTTATGTGGGCTGGGTTTTGTATAATTGCGGATATTCTGAAGGGCAGCCTTCGGAAGGGGGTCTCAAGCTTAATAAACCGGGTAGCGAGGGTAATCTTGCTGATTTTTGTGCGGCTCAAGGTTTTGAGAAAGTTACCAATATTAATGATTTAAAAGCGGGCGACATTGTTTTTTATGGTGAAGTTGATGGTATTGAAGGCTTTGCCGGCGGTGTTTCGATTCTTGCCAGTGACGCATTTGAGGATGATACTAATTATATTTACGATTATTGTTATAATCTTCGAATGGAAGAAATGCAGCCGATGAGAGAATCCGTTGTTGATTTTATGTTTGCTTATAGAATTAGCTGATTAAGAGATACTTGAATATTTGTGTTTTGTAACGTATCGGTTTTTAGCCGGTACGTTTTTTAATGACAATTTTTTGATTTTACTAACATTCGTGCAAAATTTGATAAAAAATATACGAATATATAAAGTTGCTGAGGAGCCCATAGAGGCTGACGGGCGTAGCCGGTTCGTGCTTAATAACATTCGTGCAAAAAGTGAGTGAAATTATACGAATGTCAGATAAGTTGAGGAGCATCTGGAGATAAAACTTGCTTGCTAATATTCGTGCAAAAAATAAATAAAATTATACGAACGTTAGATAAGACAATGTGGGAATTTTGAGAAGGAGAAAATTTTTTTGACTTTTGTAAAAATATGTGTTGACAACGTGAGAGGTTTGTTGTATTCTCTGTAAAGAACATTTGCTTTACACGGATTATGCGGAGTGTGTTTGGTAGATGTTTAGAATGCAAGCGTAAAAAGTAGGAGAAAGGCATATCATGGCAGAGGACATTTACGAGATAAGTATGTTGTTGGATTTTTACGGTCAGCTGTTGACAGACAGTCAATACAAGTGTATGGATATGCATTTTAATCATGATTTGAGTTTGTCCGAAATTGCAGATGAAATAGGCATCAGTAGACAGGGAGTTCACGATTTTATAAAAAGAGGACGTGCCGTGCTTTCTGATTATGAGAAAAAGCTGGGACTTATGGCGAGATTTTGTGAGATAAAGAAAAATCTCAAAAATATACAGGAAGATTTGCAGCTTATAGACAGGAGCGAGTTGCATTCAGGCAACTTGTATATGTTAGAACAGATTGACAAGAATCTGGTAAACGTTATTACGAAGATTTAAAGAGGTTAAACCAATGGCATTTGAAAGCTTATCATCAAAGCTACAAGCTACAATAAAAAGATTAAAAGGACAAACGCGCGTAACAGAAAAAGATGTTAAGGAGTTTATGCGTGAAATTCGCTTGGCACTTTTAGAGGCAGACGTTAATTATAAGGTTGTAAAAGATTTTGTTGCAAGAGTTTCAGAAAAGGCCGTAGGTCAAGAGGTCCTTGAAAGCTTATCTCCGGGTCAACAGATTGTAAAAATTGTTGATGATGAGCTAACAGAGCTTTTGGGAGCAGAAGATTACAAGTTAGATCTTTCAAAAACGCCGCCTAATGTTATTATGATGGTTGGTCTGCAGGGAACAGGTAAGACAACTGCTTCGGCGAAATTGGCTGCACATTTAAGAAAGCAAGGCAGAAAGCCACTTATGGTAGCTTGCGATATATACAGGCCTGCTGCTATTCAGCAGTTGCAGGTTTTGGGAAAACAAATAGACATTCCCGTATTCGCAGAAGGCATTGATGTTAAAGCGGCCACAATAGCTAAGAATTCAATAAAATATGCAATCAGAAATATGCATGATGTTGTCATTATAGATACAGCAGGACGTCTTCAAATAGATGAGGCTCTTATGGAAGAATTGGCAGAGGTAAAAGCCGAAGTAAATCCTGCAGAGATACTTCTTGTAATTGATGCAATGACAGGTCAAGAGGCTGCAAACGTAGCAGAAACATTCAATGCGAAGCTTGATGTTACGGGAATTATACTTTCTAAATTAGACAGCGATACAAGAGGCGGTGCGGCCCTTTCCGTAAGAGCGATAACAGGAAAACCGGTAAAATTTGCTTCAAGCGGCGAGAAAATAAATGACTTTGAGATATTCTATCCTAAAAGAATGGCAGACAGAATTCTCGGCATGGGTGACGTGCTTACGCTTATTGATAAAGCGGTAGAGATGTATGACGAGAAGCAGGCAGAAGAACTTGAAAAGAAAATTATGACACAGACTTTCACCCTTGACGATTTCTTGGATCAGTTGCAGCAAATCAAGAAGATGGGTGGAATAATGAGCTTGCTTAAGCTTCTCCCGGGGGCAGGTCAGATAAAAGAAGAAGATATTGATGAGCGACAACTTGTAAAAGTAGAGGCAATCATAAGGTCGATGACTAAGAAAGAAAAAAGAAATCCTGATATATTGAACGCCAGTCGCAGAAAACGAATCGCGGCGGGAAGCGGCACAACTGTTCAGGATGTAAATAAACTCATGAAGCAGTTTGAAGAAATGCGCATAATGATGAAAAAACTTGGCGGCAAAGGCAAAAAAGGTATTGGCAAAAAAATGTTAGGCGGCAAAATGCCAAATATTTTTATGTGAATATAGATTTAGAAATTAATGTAGAAATTACCGGAGGTGAAAGAAAATGGTAAAAATCAGACTCAGAAGAATCGGAGCAAAGAAAGCACCTTTTTACAGAGTAGTAGTTGCAGAATCTAAATATGCAAGAGATGGCAGATTCATTGAAGAAATCGGAACATACAATCCCTTGGTAGATCCCGCTGAAATCAAAATTGATGTTGAGCGTGCAAATTACTGGATTAAAAACGGCGCACAGCCTACAGATACCGTTAAAGCTTTGCTTAAGAAAGCACAGGAAGCATAATATAAACGGAAGAATGGAGCATTACAATGAAAGATTTCTTGGAAATCGTAGTACGTCAGCTGGTTGACCATCCTGAGCAGGTTGTTGTTGAGGAAGAAGAATCAGAAAAGAGTATTACGTACAAGGTTACAGTTGCAGAAGAGGATAAGGGCCAAGTTATCGGCAGAGAAGGAAAGATTGCAAAATCACTCCGCACAGTAACGAAGGCAGCATCTCGCAACATGCCTAAAATGGTTTTTGTTGATATTGTTTAATATCGGGAGGGCATTGAATTTTGCTGGAAAGAATAAGAATCGGTGAAATTGTTAGTGTTCATGGTGTCAAGGGCGCACTTAAGGTGTTGCCTTTGACCGATAATCCCATTCGCTTTTGTTCTCTTACAGAGGTGGATGTTGTTCCTAAAAGGGGCATACGGAAAGGTGCACAGGGCACTACATATAAAGTTTTATCCGCAACACCTGCAGGAAATGTTGTGCTTTTAAAGTTATATGGCATAGACGATAGAGATAAAGCAGAGCAGTTCCGTGGAATGTTTTTGGAGATACCAAGAGAAAAAGCTGTTAAATTACCAAAAGACTCGTATTTCATCGGTGATTTGGTAGGTTGCGTCGTAAAGACAGAAAGCGGCGAAGTTCTCGGTACACTTACTGATGTTCAATCTACAGGTGCTAACGATATCTATGAAGTGACACCTAACAATAATCAAAAAAGCAAATCTATTTGGTTACCGGCAATTGGCGACGTTATCAAGGCTGTTGACGTAGAAAAAGGCGAAATTATAGTATCTCTTTTGCCGGGATTAAGAGAAGTTTACGAAACAAGCGGAGAAGGCGAAGAGGACTGTGACTAAAAAAATTGATATTTTAACGCTTTTTCCCAATATGGTGAATGCGGCGTTTCAAGAAAGTATAATAGCAAGAGCAGTTTCAAAAGGCCTTCTGGAGCTCAACTGCCATCAAATTAGACAATATACTACGAATAAACAAGGCAAGGTAGACGATTATCCGTATAGCGGAGGTCCCGGCCTCGTTATGGCGTATCAACCTATTGCGGACTGTATTCGCAGTGTATCTGCAGGAGATAAACCATATATAATTTACGTATCGCCGCAAGGCAAACCATTTAATCAAAAAAAAGCACAGGAACTTGTGCAAAAAGAAAATTTAATGATACTCTGCGGACATTATGAAGGTGTGGACGAGAGAGTGTTGGAAGAGTTTATAGACGAAGAAGTTTCGCTGGGAGATTTTGTACTTACAGGCGGGGAAATACCGGCAATGGCAATAGCTGACTGTATTGCAAGATTAATACCGGGGGTATTAGCCGAAGGTTCGGCAGAAAAAGAATCGCACTCGGGACTTCTTTTAGAATATCCGCAATATACACGCCCGGCGGAGATAGAAGGTAAAAAGATTCCCGAAATATTACTTTCGGGCAAACATGACGAAATAGAAAAATGGCAGGTCAAAACGGCAGAAGAACGCACAAAGCGTAAGCGCCCTGACCTTTATGAAATATATGAAGAACAAAAGCTGAACAGTCAGACATATTATTTTGACAATAGTGCCACTACAAGGCAAGACGATGGCGTAACGGAAGAAATGTGCCGCACAGTAAAGTTTCTTTACGGAAATCCATCGTCGCTTCACCATATGGGATTAGAAGCAGAGCGCAAGCTGACATCAGCAAGAAAAATTATAGCCGAAACAATCGGTGCATCAGAAAGAGAAATTTATTTTACAGCATGTGCCACAGAAAGCAATAACTGGGCTTTAAGGGGATATTTAGAAGCAAATCCCAGAGCTGGTAAAAAAGTATTAATTTCATCGACGGAACATCCTTCCGTATCTGAAACTGCCGCTTTTTTGAGCAAAAACGGATATCAAGTGGAGCTTTTGACCGTAGATAATAAAGGTATTGTAGATATGGATAAACTTAGGTCTGCATTGACGCCGGACACTGCAATTGTTTCTGTAATGCATGTAAATAGCGAAACAGGCACAATACAGCCCATAAAAGAGATATCGTCAATAGCAAAGGCAGTCAATCCAAATATTGCAGTGCACTCTGATTGCGTGCAGAGCTATGGTAAATTGCCTGTTTCTGCCAAATTAATGGGAGTGGATATGCTCAGCGTCAGTGCCCATAAAATACATGGGCCGAGAGGTGTAGGCTTTTTGTATGTTAAAGACGGAATACGCATTGCGCCGCTGCTTTGCGGAGGCGGACAGGAAAAAGCTTTGCGTTCCGGTACTGAAAACTTGCCCGGAATAGCAGGATTTGCCAAAATTGCCAAAGAAGCATGCGGTAAATTAGAAGAGCATAATAAGCATGTGAAAGAACTCAACAAAATATTCAGGGAAATAATTACAGAAGAAATCAGATCCAGCAATATTATTTCCAACGAGGAAGGATGCCCTTATGTATTGAGTGTGTCATTTCCCAGCTTAAGAGCAGAAGTTATACAGCATAGTGTAGAGCAAAAAGGTGTGTATGTTTCCGTAGGCTCTGCTTGTTCATCTCATAAAAAGGACAGAAGTCCTACGCTTACAGCGATGGGATATAACAATAATATAATTGACGGTGCAATAAGAATAAGTTTTACGTATCAAAACACAAAGGAACAGGCTGATTACGCAGCAAGAGTAATATGTGCAGAAGTAAAAAAACTGTACGGTAGAAGAAAAGGAAGAAAATAAAATGGACAGAGTTATTTTAGCAAGAATCGGAGAAATAGCATTAAAAGGACTGAATCGTTGCACATTTGAGCAAAGATTGGCAAGAAATATGAAAGCGGCACTCTCGGATTGCGGACCATGTAAGGTAAGATGGTCACAGTCAAGATATTTTGTGGAGCCTGAGAGCGAAGATTTTCAATTTGATAAGGCCATGGAAATGCTTTCCGGTGTTTTTGGACTTGTTTCAATCAGCCCTGCATACATAACTACATCAGAATATGAAAATATTTCGTCGTTGGCAAAAGAGGTTGCCGCAAAAGCGATGCAAACAGGCAAAGAAAAATATACCTTTAAGATAGAAACAAAAAGAGGCTTAAAAACTTTTCCTATGAAATCTCCGGAAATCTCTGCGGAAATCGGGGGCGACTTGCTGGAGGCTTTTGCCGGCAAACTCAAAGTAGATGTGAATAATCCTGATTTTATTTTGTATATTGAGGTACGTGAAAACACATATATTTATACGGAAATTATCGAGGCGCCCGGAGGCATGCCGACAGGTTCTAACGGCAAGGGATGTTTGCTTATTTCAGGAGGAATCGACAGCCCGGTTGCAGGATATATGATTGCTAAAAGAGGTGTAAGCCTTTGTGCCGTACATTTTTACAGCTATCCGTACACAAGCGAAAGAGCTAAAGATAAAGTTTTGGAGCTTGCTAAAATTGTAGGCAGATATTGCGGCGGAGTAAAAGTTTTTGTAGTACCTTTTACAGATATTCAGTTGGCTATTGACGAAAAGTGCCGAGAAGAGCTCTCTACAGTAATTATGAGACGAAGTATGATGAGAATTGCAGAAAGAGTTGCCAGAAAAAGCGGCTGTTCTGCTTTGATAACAGGAGAGAGTGTAGGACAGGTGGCAAGTCAAACCATGCAAGCACTTTAT
The DNA here is from genome assembly GCA_017522515.1 of Clostridia bacterium. Next base: position 11,596 of record JAFWZH010000035.1, on the reverse strand, counting down.
TGTACAGACAGTGCGGCTGATATGCCTATTTTCAGACCGCTAATCGGAATGGATAAAATGGAAGTTGTTGCCATTGCGCGCAAAATCGGAACATTTGAGACGAGTATTTTGCCTTATGAAGATTGCTGCACAGTGTTTACACCTAAGCACCCTAAGACAAGACCATCTTTGTCTGAGATTCTTGAAGAAGAGAAAAAGGCAGACTTCCTTGCGATGGAAAATGAGGCATTTGAAGGAATTGAGACTATATATTGCTGAAAATGTAAATTTTTTGCAATTTTTACATTGAGAGTAGGTATTGATTTTGGGCAATTTAAATTATGGAATATTAAGTACATCTTCTATAGCTCCAAGGTTTATTGCGGCTGTTCGCGAAATGAATGCAGGCAATATAGTTGCGATATCTTCACGCACAAAAGAAAAAGCAGAGGAAAAGGCGAAAGAGTGGGGCATTCCGAAGGCTTACGGGTGCCACGAAGAATTATTAAAGGATCCTGAAATCAATATAGTTTACATTTCGTCTGTAAATTCTGAGCATTTTTGCCAAGCAAAGGCAGCACTTGAGCATGGTAAAAATGTTGTTTGCGAAAAACCTTGCACAATGAAACTCGATGAGACAAAAGAGCTTTTTAAAATTGCAAGAGAAAAGAAGCTATTTTTGATGGAAGCCGAGAAAATGTTGTTTTTACCTACACTTATTGAGGTGAAGAAGTGCATTGAAGACGGCAAACTCGGCAAAATATATATGGCAGATATGAGCCATTCTTTTTCTTCGTCCTATAATTCATGGATGTTTGATGCGGTATTGGGCGGCGGCCCCCTTTATTCCAGCGGAATATATGCTGTCCAGTTGCTTTTGTGGTTGTTTGGTGATATTAAAAAAATCAGCGGAGAAGGATGCACGTTTTCCGACGGAATAGCGTGGCAATATATTTTGTCGGGTACGACGGAAAGCGGAGTGCTGTTTACAGCTAAAAACAGCACCAAAGGGATTTTAGATAATACTGCAAGAATTTTCGGAGAAAAAGGATGGGTAGAAATACCTGAATATTGGAAGGCTCGCAAAGCAATTTTTCATATTGAGGGAAGTGATGATGAAATTATTGAATTTCCGTGTAAATATGAGCTTGTTTATGAAGCGGAGCATATTAAGAAGTGCCTAGATGCAGGCCTAATTACAAGTCCTGTAGTGACCGAGGAGATTTCCGTAAAGGGAATAGAAATTCTTAATAAAATTATATTTGACGAGTGAAAAAAAATGTGATATAGTATACAGCGTTTTCGGGGTGTAGCTCAGTTTGGCTAGAGTGCTTGCTTGGGGTGCAAGAGGTCGCCTGTTCAAGTCAGGTCACTCCGACCACAAAAAGCGGACTACTTATTTGTAGTTCGCTTTTTTTAGTTATATAAAATAAACTCTTTTTTTATTTGTAATATTGCATTATAATAATGTAGCTTTGACTAAGTTAAATAAAAATATAAAAAGGATAAATTAATATGAGTGATAAGCAAGAAAAGGTAGTTTTAGAATGGCAAAAGTCAATTCCGGTAAAACCCGAACTCTTAACAGAAGAATTTTGTGCTAATGCCCATAAGATTTTGGATATGGGAATAGAGGAAATGCCCGGTTATTCTTTTGATTGTGTTTGCGGTAAACATCATAGTGTTGATATGGAGCACCTTTTGTCGGGAAGCGGAGCAGTAGAAAGACTTCCGGAAATTTTAAAAAAATATCCTGTAATCAGCTCAAAAACAATACTTTTGATTTGTGATAAAAATACGTGGACAGCAGGAGGAGAGAAAACACTTTCCGTATTGGAATCGGCAGGCTACAAAGTGAAAGTGCTTACGCTTGAAACGAAAAATTACCATATGCTCGTGCCGAATGAGAATGCCATAGGCACGGTAATAGTGAATCTTACAGATGATATAGGTTTTATGATTGGCGTAGGCAGTGGCGTAATCAGTGATATAACAAAACTTGTTTCGTACAAAACAGGCAGAAAGTCCATTGTTGTGGGCACGGCGCCATCAATGGACGGATATGCTTCAATAAATGCGGCATTTGTAATTGACGGGCACAAAATCACATATAACGCTCATTATCATACGTGCATTGTTGCTGATACAAAAATTATGCAGACAGCTCCTGATGAACTTTTCAGGGCAGGTTATGGCGATATTGTCGGCAAGTATACAGCGCTATCCGATTGGAGACTTACCAAAGCAGTAAATGATGAACATTATTGTGAAATTACGGCAAAAATGGTAGAAAATGCCGTGAATATTTGCGTAGATAATACAGAAGCATACTTTAAACGAAGCGAAGAAGCGATAGAAAGAATGAACGAAGCTTTAATATTAACGGGAATTTCCATGGGAATAACAGGGTATACAAGACCTGCTTCGGGTAGTGAACACCATCTTTCCCATTATTGGGAATTAGATGCAGTAGAAAAAGGAATTCCACATCCCTTGCACGGAAATTCCGTCGGATTAGCATCAATCGCTTCGGCAGAGGTTTATGACATAATGAGCAAGCGTTTTGAAGTAGTTGCAAATGTAAATGCCCCAAAACCTGACTTTCTAAGAGAAATTTACACGAAAGCAGGTAGTGCACTGACACCAAAAGAGTTGGGCATTTCAGAAGATGTGTTCAGAGAAAGTCTCAAAAACGGATATAAGATAAGACCAAGATATACAATTTTTAACTTCACAAAAGACCATGGTATGTTGGATGAAGTTGCGGAAGAAGTAGCAAACAGAATGTGCAAATAAGTAAAAGCAGGTAAATTATGAATATTATTGCAGACCTTTGGAAGGATTATGAAATATTGGATGCCGGCAATGGCATGAAATTGGAAAGATGGAAGAACGTTATACTGTCCAGACCGGACCCACAAGTAATTTGGAAGCCGGTTAAGCCGGAACTATGGGCAAAGGCAAATGCCAAGTATAACAGGAGTAAAACGGGCGGCGGCGCTTGGGAATTCTGTAAAAATATGCCATCTAAGTGGACAATTGAATATGATAATTTGAAATTTTATATAGAACCAACAGGTTTTAAGCACACGGGGCTTTTCCCGGAACAAGCAGCGAACTGGGAATGGATGCGTCAAATGATTTCAGAAAGAAGAGCGAAAGGAAAGCCGGTTAAGGTACTCAATCTGTTCGGCTATACAGGCGGTGCTACGGTGGCCGCTTCCTCTGCAGGCGCTGAGGTTTGCCATGTTGATGCATCAAAAGGTATGGTGCAAAGAGCGAGAGAAAATGCAGAGCTTTCAGGTCTTGGCGGTAATGTTATCAGATATATTGTGGATGACGCATTTAAATTTGTGGCAAGAGAGATTCGCAGAGGTAATAAATATGATGCATTATTGATGGATCCTCCATCCTACGGCAGGGGTCCCGGTGGCGAGGTTTGGAAATTAGAGGATAACCTGCACGATTTTGTGGGGGAGTGTATGCAGCTTTTAAGCGACGAACCTTTGTTTTTCTTGCTAAATTCCTACACTACAGGATTTTCGTCCACAGTGACTGCAAATATTATTCGGATGCACTTGCCGGCTCATATACGAGGCGACGGAAAAGGGCACATTGACCACGGTGACGTACTTTTGCCAATATCTTCCATGAATGGAACGTATCTGCCTTGTGGCTCTTTTGCAGCTTGGAAAGCTGATTTTTAAATGAAAAGAAAAAGTTGATTATGAATTTGGAAGTATTGTATGAAGATAACCATATAATAGGTGTAGTAAAGCCTGCCGGGTTGCTGTCACAATCAGACGGTAGCGAGCCTGCCGGTGAAGATATGCTTTCTGTTATAGGAGAATATTTACGTGTTAAATATAATAAGCCCGGAAAAGCTTTTGTTGGCCTCGTGCATAGATTGGATCGTAATGTGGGAGGCACAATGCTTTTTGCAAAAACTTCAAAAGGGGCTTCAAGACTTTCGGCTGAAATGAGAAGCGGCAGCTTTAAAAAAGGGTATTTTGCGCTGGCAGAAGGATATATAGATACAAAAAACGGCATTCTTCGCCATTTTTTGTACAAGGATGAGCAAAGAAACATAGTAACAAATAATCCCAAAAAAGGAAAAGAATCAATTCTTGCGTATGAAACAGTTGGCAGAATCGGTAAATACACTTTGGTTTTTGCACTTCCCATTACAGGAAGAACACACCAAATAAGGGCACAATTGGCTTTTAGCGGGCATCCTTTAGCAGATGATGTAAAATATGGCGGTAAAAGGGTAAGTAAAGGAGATATTTCATTTCCTGCCTTGTGGTCGAGTGTTATTTCAGTAAAGCATCCTACAAAAGATGAAAATATTATATTAAAAAGTATTCCCCGAGGTGAAAATATAAGCCAAACTTGGAAAAATCAAGAAAAACAGGTAGGGGAAATGTGCGAAGAGTATTTGAAAGGAATTGACAAAGATGAAATTAATCGCCTCTACGGCATTCGGAATTGAATCATGCGTTTCATTTGAATTAAAAAAACTGGGAGCCCAAGAGGTTGAGGCTCGTAACGGCAGAATAGATTTTAAAGGTGATTTTGAAACAATTGCAAAAGCAAATATGCATTTAAGGTGTGCAGAGCGTGTGTTCATTAACATGGGCGAATTTAAAGCACTTACATTTGAGGATTTGTTTCAAGGTACAAAGGCAATAGAATGGGAAAAACTTTTGCCTGAAGATGCGTGTTTTCCTGTTTCGGGAAAATCTGTAAAATCTGTTCTTCACAGTGTGCCGGATTGCCAAGCAATAGTAAAAAAGGCAATTGTTGAGAGATTAAAAGGTGTATATAAAAAAGAATGGTTTGAAGAAGCAGGCCCTAAATACAAAATAGAAATATCTATTCTAAACGATATCGCACTATTAACAGTTGATACATCCGGTGCAGGACTTCATAAAAGAGGTTACAGAGAATTAGCTGTTAAAGCACCTATTAAAGAAACTCTGGCTTGTGCCATGCTGGATTTAAGCAGGTGGAAACCTGACAGACCACTTCTTGATCCTTTTTGCGGTTCCGGTACAATTGCCATTGAGGCAGCTATGATTGGTAAGCATATTGCACCGGGTTTAAAACGAGAATTTGACTTTGAAAAATGGCCTTGTTGCGATAAAAATATTATGAAAAAAGTACGCCAAGAGGCAGAGGCGCAGGTGCTTTCCGACGAAGAGGCAGGTCTACGAATATTTGCGTCGGATATTGACTATTTTGCACTTAAACAGGCAAAAAAGAACGCAGAGCTTGCAGGAGTAGGCGGCTGCATACACTTTCAAAAATTGGATTATTCAAAAGCAGGTTCTAAGTATCAAAAAGGCTTTATTGTGACGAATCCGCCCTATGGTGAGCGTTTAGAGGACGAAAATTACGCGATTGAGCTTTACAAGGGTATGGGCAAGACTTTTAAGACTTTTGATGATTGGTCATATTTTGTAATAACATCCAACAAGTTTTTTGAGAAATATTTCGGAAGGTACGCGGATAAGCGACGTAAGCTTTATAACGGACGACTGGAGTGCTGTTTGTATCAGTATTTTAAAAATCCTGAAGAGTCAAAAAATGACAACTCTACCGGCAAAAAAAAGATATACAAAAAGGTAAATAAGTGATAAAATAACACGATGAATTTGCATCTTGAAAGGAGCTTTTTATATGAAAAAAGTTTATGAAGGTAAAACAAAAGACGTTTACGAGTTAGATAACGGTAACGTTATGCTTAAGTTTAAAGATGATTGCACAGGTAAAGACGGCGTTTTTGATCCCGGTGAAAACACTGTAGGTCTTACAATAGAAGGAATAGGTAAGGCTAATTTACAAACTTCAATTTACTATTTTGAGCTTCTTAAGCAAGCCGGAATAAAGACACATTACGTTGGTGCCAATCTTGAAGATGCTACAATGGAAGTTCTTCCCGGCAAAGTTTTTGGTCACGGTCTTGAAGTTATCTGCCGCCTTGTTGCAACAGGAAGCTTTATCAGAAGATACGGAGAGTATATCGCTGACGGTACAGTTTTAGAAGGTGGCTATGTAGAGTGTACTTTCAAGAATGACGAAAAGGGCGATCCGCTTGTTACTGCCGAAGGTCTTGCTGCTTTGGGTGTTATGACAATGGACATGTTCAACAGCATGAAGGAGCAGACATTAAAAATCACAAAAATCGTAGCTGACGACCTTAAATCAATTGGACTTGATTTATGGGATATAAAGTTTGAGTTTGGTTACAATAATGGAGAAGTTATTCTTATTGACGAGATTGCATCAGGTAATATGCGTGTTTACAAAGATGGCAAGATTGTTGAACCTGTTGAACTTACAAAACTCATTAACAACAGATAATTATTACAGACGGAGAGTAAATCTATCATGAAGAATATTGCAGTTATAGGTTACGGTGGACAAGGCGCTTGGCATTGCAGTCAAATTTTGGCAAGTGACGTATGCAACCTTACAGGTACTTATGACATCAGACAAGTTCGCAATGACGCTGCTAAGGCAAACGGAATTTTTGTCTACGATTCCAATGAAGCGATTTTTGCAGATACTACGGTTGATATTGTCGTTATAGCAGTGCCGAATGATTCCCATGAGTATCTTGTTATAAATGCATTACAGGCAGGCAAACATGTTATTTGTGAAAAACCTGTTGAAATGTCTGTTGCTTCTGTTGACAGAATGATTGCTGCATCAAAAAAAGCAGGCAAGCTGTTTACTGTTCATCAAAACAGACGGTGGGATGTGGATTTCCTTGCCATGAAAAAATTGGCAGATAGCGGAGAAATTGGCAAACCTTTATGTATCGAATCGCGTATTCAAGGCTCGCGAGGTATTCCCAGCGATTGGAGATGCGAAAAGAAACATGGCGGCGGTATGATTTTTGACTGGGGCGTTCATCTTATTGACCAGATGTTACAGATTTATAAGCAGAAAATCGTTCGTCTTTATTGCAACTGTTCTCATATAACCAATAAAGAAGTTGATGATGGCTTTAAACTCGATTTGTATTTTGAGGATGGAGCAGCAGCTCACATAGAACTGGGCACTTATAACTTCCTTGCTATGCCTCGTTTTTATATGCAGTCGGAAAAGGGCTCGGCTATCATCACTGATTGGCGTCATAAATGTCATGTGGCAAAATTGACGAAATGGATTGAAAAGGATGTTACTCCCGTTCAAAATGCGGCAGGCATTACAAAGACAATGGCACCGCGTGACTCGCTTACTCTTGATGAATATGATTTGGATATTCCCAAAAGCGATGTTCATGAATTTTACCGTAATTTTTGCTTGGCTATTGATGGCAAAGCAGAGCAAATTGTAAAACATGCAGAGATACGCAGAGTAATGCAAGTAATCGAAGCTGCTTTCTTATCTGACGAGACTAAACAAGTTGTAGAAGTGAATATTTGATGAAATTTAGAGGCTGTGAAAAACAGCTTCTTTTTTTTTGATATCTACAATATAAATCAGAATCCAAATGAATACGAATGTGCGAATTTGTTTTCGTATAACCCATAATCCTAACGCATATAATAACATTGCCACTATTGAAAATTTCATTTGACTTTCCTTAGTCCATAATGTATATTATCTGTAGTGGTTGCGCTGCGGAAACTTGCGATGCCCGCAGCCGAGGGAGTCCATGCGTGGACTCCTTTTTTTACCCCTATAACGCAAAGGAGGAATCGGAAATGTCAAACAAAACATTTTTCACTTATGAGCAACAAATCGAAAAACTGACAAACGAAAAGCAACTTGTAATTTCTGATGCTGAATTTGCAAAAGACACATTACAGAAATTAAGTTATTTCACTTTAGTTGGTGGATACAAAGATTTATTCAAACATAAACCATCAGGAAAGTATCTGCACGGTGTTACTTTTGAGGAAATTACCGCATTCTATTATTTTGATGAAGAATTGCGAACACTTTTCCTTAAATACATCCTGCACATTGAACGCCAATTGAAATCTATGCTCTCCTACTATTTCTGCGAAAAATATGGAGAACAACAGACAGCTTATTTAGATGTTAATAATTACAATGTAACACGAAAAACTATCGGAGATATTACACATTTAGTTAATACACTTAGCAAATCCGTTGCTCTACCAAGCCATTATCGTTACATAACGCATTATGCAACCGTTTATCAAAATGTTCCTTTATGGGTCGCTACTAATGCGCTCACTTTTGGTCAGATTTCTAAAATGTATCAATATGCAACTACAGATATTCGTGCAAAGGTAAGTCTGAATTTCGCAAATATGACCGAGGTACAATTACATCAATTCATCCGTATTCTTGCAAGTTGTAGAAATGTATGTGCACACGGAGAACGACTTTACTCTTTTCAGGTAAATGAAGCAATTCCGGATATGCTCTTACACAGTAAATTACAGTTACCACAGAAAAACGGACAGTATATTATGGGCAAAAAAGATTTGTTTGCCGTTGTGATCGCTCTCAGATATCTGATTCCGAATGAAGAATTCAAGGTATTCCGTAAGAATCTGTCTCTTTTAATAAAAAATGTGCTTAAAAAATGCCCTCATCTGACAGAAGACCAGTTACTAAAGGAGATGGGCTTTCCGAAGAACTGGCATAAAATTACACGGTATAAAAAATAAGCTGACATTCGCATCATACGATGCGTGTCTGCTTATTTGTATACAGCCCCAGTTGGAAAAATAGTGCGGTTGGCAAACCGCTTCGATGCGCCAATAGGCGCATAGCGGTGTTTTGTTCCTTATATGGAATTACACCATCTAACCGCTTAAAAGCGATTTTGGGCCAATTTAGAACATCCCAAAGTGCTTGAAAGCATCTTCAATTGCTTTCTCTTTTTCTGGTGGACAGTTTAGTACTCTATGACCGTCTTTGCCCTTGTTGTAGTTTTTCCTTTTCTCAAAACCGTGTTTTTCTTTCACCTGTGCGATGTTGAGAGAGGTAACATTCAAACCGTATTTATCTTTAACGTATGCTTTTATCTCTGGATAGGTTGCGGTGGTTCTGGCGGTTTTAGGTAGGTCCTGAACATTCACATCAAAGTAGATATGTTCATCAACCCTTTGCCGACTTAAAACATGCTACCATTTCGTCTGTCATTCGTTTCGGTGGGAAAACAATGCCGTCTGCTTCACAACGGATTTGATAGAATTGTTTTACCCAATCGGGCAGTTTTTCTACATCATCCTTAATCTTAATAAGGGTTCTCTTTCCAACTCGTCTATCCATATATGCAAACACACGCAACAAATAGTTATCGGAGTTTAAGGATGCTGCGATGTTGGTTTTGAGATAAATGGTAAGGGAATTGATAAAATCCGTTTCGCATAGAGTGCAATTAGGCATCCATTTTTCTTTCGTTGCAGTGGTATTTGCAACTCTGTATGCCTGCTTGCTACCTTCGAAATCGACCAATGCCGAAGGGACATTGTCCATTTTCTTGTATTGCTCAATAATATCCCGCTGCTGGGCATACTGCTCTATCCAAGAAAACGCTGCGATTTCCTTTTGGCAATAGTTGATGGTTGCTCTTCCGTAGGCATTATGCACTTCATGATAGCTGGTATAAAAATAAGAGATTTTATCTTTAAGTGAATCGCAAAGCAAATCATGCATCTGCTTTTTCAGATTACTCCAAGACTTGTATTTGCTTCTTTCGTCGGAAATCATTTTAGGTTCCTCCTCACAATCGTCAGCCTTTTCTCTACTCAAACAAACAACACTTTCCACATGGGTCAAGAGTACAAAAGGTATATTTTCATGCCAAAAACGGGGGTTGTAAAGCCAAAAGGTATATTTTTTACTCGTAAATCCCGTCGAAAAGCATTGAAATGCTATCGTAGTCAATGCCGCATTTTCGCGTCCAACGATTTACCGGATAAGCCGCATACCCTCTGTCACTCAACGGCAACAGCATATCTTTTTCACAAATGTGTCCTGCAGTAACGCCGAATGAATCGCTTGGATGTAAAATATTGAGGTATCCCAACATATCAATGAACGCCTCAATCTGCTCCATTGTCATTGCCAATAGTCCGGATTGCTTCAATTCTCGGCGTAGCTTTCCTGATGTTGTGTTTTGAGGTGAATTTTCTATGACCTCAATAATTTTTTTGAAGTGCTCGTAATCCGAAACAGAATGGTTGGGGCGTGGAAGCGTTTTGTATTCCTCTAAAAATATGATTGCCGTGTTCAGATTAAAGCGAAATGGAATTAACGCTTTAAAATAGAAATGCTCCATATCAACGTTGATGTGCCAAAATTGCATCTTAGGTTCTGTGCTGACGGTGTGCTGATATCCGCATATCTCGCAACGATTTTCGTTGTATCTGTCCTCAAATTCACCGTCCTTGCCGACTACCGAGCCAACGTATTTTTTCTCAAATTCGTGAGCGGGCATATTTTTAATATAGTAGTAGCAAGCAAGTGCCGTTCTGTATTCGGGCGCATTGTGTGCGACACCGTAGAGAAAATCTTTTGCCAATTCTTTAACCGAAAGCATTGCAATTAACTCTTTTGCATAGCATATCGCCTCATCGTGCGGATAAACAGTTTCGCATAGCTTCATCGTCCCCTCGCTGATAGCAGGAAGGTATTCGAGAATAGGTGTAGTCCAAAACTCACGAAAATCCTTTCGAGCAAAACGCTTTAAGAGTTTGAGTGCGGTAGTCTTATTGCAATGCGCAGTGGGCGAAGCTTGATACGCCTTGATTTCCTCAATATAAGCAGCATTGATTTCGCCAGATTGTGAATTACTTGTTTGCCAAGCTGCAAGCGGCAGAGTAAAATTTTCATCACCGACAGCATTTGCAATGGTTTCAGATATTGCTTCTATAATGTTCTTTTCTTCTTTCAAGGCACTGCTCCTTTCGACATGTTATACTAAACTGCTGTAAAACAAACTTTCGAGTTCCACTCAAAACTCACATTTGTTCATGCGTAATATCAGGACGATTTTTGAGTTTGAACACCGTTTTTTTGAATTTATATCTCAAAATCGCTCAAAAAGGTTTGATTTTGCCTATTTTTGGCTCATTTTCGCGTCAGACAAACGACACTCTCGTCTGTAATTCGTTTAGGTGGGAAAACTTCCTCCTCATCATGAACTACAATCGTGCCTGTTTCCATCTCTACTGGTGGCAAATCGTCCTCTGGATTATATCCATTGAAATTGCCCTCCTCATCCAAGATGTCTGGATGGGTGTCCCAGATACTCATGGTCTGTTTGATTTCATCACCACTCAGCACAGGGAACGAGAAGTGGATGGTTTTCAAATATCCGTATGCTCGTTTGGTCGGAAAAATCTCAATGCTTTCAATGAGGACATTTGCAATTTTCTTTTGCTCTGCCTCCGGCAATGTCGGGTACATTTGCCCGAACTCCAAAAGCAGTTGGATGGCATCTTCTTTGGTTTTCTTGGAGTTAGTGGCAGTACGGATTTTGATTTCTATACTTTCAATGACCCTTTCCACCTCGCGCAGTTCATCAAACACTTTATCAAGAGAATCAGTGAAAGAATCAAATTTCATATCGAAATTTCTGTCGAGTGGGTCAAGGGCATCTCTTGCTTGCTCGAGTTTC
>JAFWZH010000295.1 GCA_017522515.1 Clostridia bacterium | reverse complement strand
TTGCATGATATATCAGGTTTTGTGTACGACACGGTGGAACGTGCCTATATAGAGATAAAAAATTTTTCGTTCGAAGAAAATACGATAGATATTCAATGGTTTGATAAAAATAAGAAACCCAAAACAGGAACGATAGGTTGCAAACTATTACCTAATGGTGTTATAACACCTGTAGGATATTCAGTTGACACACAACTCAAGCCACGTAACTTTAGTACACACATTAATTACGAATGGAACTCCGAAGATTCGTCGTTTCACGTGGCTGATTCTGTGATGATGTATCAAGGTAGGGTCGTGGAATCAAAAGAAGAATACGAAAGATTGCTTGACTATGAAATAAGTAATCCAGTTTATACATTGGAATACTTGATACGATATTTGGCAACACATCCGCCTTTCCCACAGGGACGAAATAATTTTCCTGAACCGCAAACGTGGATTTTGAAATACGAAGCCGACGGTTTCAAAACGTTGAAAGATTGGTGATTCTTCGAGTCTCTTTCGTCAAGAAAATGTGAGAGTTTTGTTTATATTCGTCAAGAAAATGTGATTAATTTTAAAATATTCGTCTTAAAAATGTGATTGCAATTTTGTAATTTGTTAATTTTGAGTATATTTGCACAGTGTTGATTAATTGCTATGAAACGGAATGTTTTACAGAATTTGATTGCTTGGAAAAATAAGCCGTCAGATAAGCGAAAACCGCTTATTCTCGAAGGAGCACGACAAACAGGTAAAACGTGGCTTGCGCGGGAATTAGGTCGGACGGAATTCGACGAATATGTGGAAATAAACTTCGAAGACAATGAGCAGTTCCGCTCGTTGTTCGAAATGGATTTCGACATAGAACGGATTCTGATGGCATTGCGTTCCGTTACGGGGAAAAAAATACTACAAGGTAAGACGCTGATTTTCTTCGACGAGATTCAATATGCACGACGTGGACTGCTTTCGTTGAAATACTTTGGCGACAAAGCACCTGAATACCATGTGATTGCCGCTGGTTCTTTGTTGGGCGTGGTTGACCATAAGGATGATTCGTTTCCTGTGGGCAAAGTGGAGTTCGAAAGAATTTATCCGTTGTCGTACGAAGAATTTTTGATGGCATTGGGCAAGGACGGGTTGGTGCAAATGCTTCACTCTATGGATTGGGACTTAATTAACTCATTTTCAAGTCAATATATAGAATTATTGCGGCAGTACTATTATGTTGGCGGAATGCCCGAGGCGGTACGGACATTTGTGGAGGAAAAGGATTATGTAGCAGTCCGCAAAGTCCAACTCGGATTGCTTGAATCCTACCAAAAGGATTTTTCGAAGCATCCGCCACAGGAAATCGTAAAACGTATGATACTGCTGTGGAATACGATTCCGTCGCAGTTGGCCAAGGAGAACAAAAAGTTTGTTTATACTGCCGTTCGTCCGAGTGCGAGGGCACGCGATTTTGAAACTTCCATACAATGGTTGTGCGATGCCGGCGTTGCCTACAAAGTTACCCGAGTAAGGGCTGGCGAATTGCCTTTGACAGGATTCGAAGATGCCGATGCGTTTAAAATGTATGTGCTTGATGTTGGTTTGCATGGTGCAATGACGGGTTTGGATGCCAAATCGTTGATTTCAGGTAACGAATTTTTCAAGCAATACAAAGGTGCGTTGACGGAACAGTTTGTGTTACAACAACTTGTACTTTTCGATGAAATCAAAATTCATTATTGGACACCCGACGAAGGCATAGCCGAGGTTGATTTTGTCGTACAGTTGAATGGTAGTATTGTTCCCATAGAGGTAAAGGCGGAGGTAAACCTGAAGGCAAAATCACTTGCCCAGTTTATAAAACGGTATAACACGCCGAACGTGATTCGCACTTCGTTGGAGAAATATTTCAAAGGAGAAAAAATAACCAATGTTCCGTTGTTTGCCATACATTTGTTACCGAATATGCTGAAATAAATTTTGAATGAAACTCTTTCGTTACATAGTGCCGATTTTCTTTCTGTTGCTTACAACAATATCGTTGCTGGCACAAGAAGTCATACTTAGTAATTTATCAAGGTTGATTGTGTTTTCGTGCAAGGACACGAATGATTTTCTTTTATTGCGCAGGCCTCTTGACACGTTATCTTTGATTACAAAGGACAATAATAAAATTATTTTTAGAGACTTTAGTTTTGTATATGATGCAGATGGACTGTTTGTAGAAACTCCTTCCCCATTGATGATTATACAAAAGACTGATACAATGAGAATTTACGGACTTTCAAGTAATTTTCACAATTATCATTTGAAAAATTTTGAGTTCAAGAAAGGGAATTGGTTTATAAAAACAAAGCCGTGGTTTCAGCAAAAAGTTGTAACGGGAAAAGAAATAATGCATCCTGATGTGGAAATCTGCAAAGAACATCGTCGTAGTCCACTTGATGCACAAATATCCCAAGAACCAGAATACAAAACAGAACCTTTCGATGAAATGTTGTTTTTTGAAATTGATTTAGCAGATATTAACGAGGGTGAGATGATATCTATGGATAGCAGTTTTAGCAATAAGTATTATAATACACCACGTTCAGATTATGATATTTTGGATTGGCAAGATTACCTATTATTTGACGAAGACGCTAAAAAATATGTTAAAAAGATACGAAAAGAATATGATTATTGCGGTTCAGGTCTAAGAGTTCCGTATATTGCACCTTATTATACAAAAGAGGAATATGAGGAGTCAATAAAGTAAAAAACGATGTCATGCCGAACGGAGCGAAGCGGAGAGAGACATCTCAACACAGAAGAAATATAAAACTTTAGATTTTTACCGAAAAAACTCTGTAAGGGTATGTATTGAGTATAATTCATATGTAAGGTGCATATAATGGAATGATTTCAATGGTAAACTATCATATCAGCCAACTGAAGGAAATAATCGTTTGACCAAATGTCAAGTTCGTGTTTGTTGATATCATATGGTAACACGTCTGCTTTAACGCTTGCTATGTCGGTTTCGGCAAGACGTTTTTTGAGCAGTTCCGTAAATTGTTCTTTGTCTAAATCAATGCCGTTGAAATCTTTTGCACGGACTTGTAGATGGTTGAAATCAAGAGCGATGCGATTCCTGACGTACCATTCAAAATCGTACCAGTCGCGTCCCTTGATGCGGTTTTTCTTTATTTTTTTGCAATAAAGAGAAGTCCAAGTCTTCGGAATATCGCTTGAGTCCGTGAAAGATTCGCAGGCACGTGCCGCCATAGAAAGCAGCTTCTTTGAAGAATCCGCCACGGTATAGTCCGCCGAGAATTACTTGTTGCATAACCTCATAAATTGCGTTACGCTTGTCGGTTTCGCCTACGACGGAGTGTTGCAGGAGCATTTGTTCAAAAATTTCGTTCATTTTAGATATTTGATTAACGTTTTGATACTTTGTTGTTTACGACTGGTTCTCGCACATTGTTCAAGAATGTCGATATTGAAGTTTTTTAGTTCGTCGGTGTCGAAACGAATATCTTCTTCGAGATAGATTTCAACGTCTTTCATAAACCGTAGGTTAAGGTTTTTGCTGAAATTGATGACGTCGCACAATGCCTTTTCCGGCGAGGCAATGAGAAATGTAACACCGTCGGATTGTTCCATTCTTACGCCGATGGAGAAGTATTCGGGCGAACAGTTCTGGTAGGAATAATTTCCCGTGGCATTTTCAAAATCCCTTGAATGTTTGGTGGTTACAGATGTGAGAAGATACACTCGTTCGGGAATGAGTCCATAATAACGCAAGGCATATTCGCGTCCGACATACGAAGGTCCGTACAAGTGGTTGGCTATAAGTTCCTGCGAGATGGGTTTGCCTGTTTCTTCGGGACTTGCCACATATAATCCCTTTTTGAGCCGAATGATTTTCCCCGATTTTTCCAACGCACGGGCTTTTTCGTTGATATGCTTGTTCTTTGGAAATAGCGAAGCAAGAATGGTGCTATCGAACGGTATGTTACCAATGTTATTGAACGGAGTCATTTTCTAAATGATTTTTGCAAAAATAGTGATGTTTTGTATAGAAAACAAATAAAATATTGTTTTTCTGTACAAAATGCAACCATTTTATTTTCTCTCGTCGAAGACAAAAACTAAAAGAAAATCTTTCTATCTTTGAACTCCAAACAATTTTGATTTTGAAACTTTTCCGTTACATATTGCCTTTACTGTTATTGTTCAATTTCTCTGTACAAGCACAGGTATCTGAAACAATACCTCTTATTATAGATTTTCCAAAAATGTGCGAAATGGGGAAAAAAGCGTATTTTAACGACGACTATTGGGCTAATATAAAAGTACCGATTCATTTTGTTGAAAAAATAGAATTGCATAATTATGTTGGAGATTCAATTTTGATTACGCCAGATGATTTTCCGAATCTGAAGTCTCTAAAAATTAAAGCAACATCCGCAGCGGTTGATATAAAAGGAATTACGGAGTTTAAAAATCTTAAAGAGTTTGAATTGTATGAGCAAAAATATTCTGCCACAAATATAAACGAGATATACGAATGTAAGAATTTAGAAAGTCTGAAATTATATAGAAAGCGTGTCCCAATAGAGATAAGTCCCCAAATACTAAAATTAAAAAAATTGAAGAAATGCGAAATATCGCCAATTCTAAATCCAGATATTTTATACAGTAAACATAAAAATTGGAAATCTATCATTATGGGAAATCCACCAGGTAGTTTATTTGATTCTCCTTTTGAATCAGACATTGTTTTATGGTGCAAAATGCACGGACTAACAGACGAACAGGTAAAAGAAATGGACTCTTCTTTGCTGAAAAAATATGATTATTCGTTCTCGGTAGATTCTTCTTTTTCAATATATTATAAGGATTTTGACTTTATGCACAAAGAAGGGTATTTGGCATGCGAGGGTAAGTTGCGTGATGGAATTCGTGTAGGGACATGGACATATAATTTGCAAGGTGATTTATCAATACTATCTTACGATGATTCGGGAAAACTATTAAATTGGAAATCAATGTACGCTGGAGATTCTCTTCATAAAGACACAAGTCAATATGCAAAAATCTATTATACTTTAGCAGAGGTTATGATGAATCCCCAAAATACTGATACTCGTTTTAATGAGATTTGTCGTTACGGACCATGTGATGATTATATGGAATATAATATCGTTAGAATCAACGACACTGCAACTTCCACTTTCTATTATACTATTGGGGGCGACTTTCCTATAATAATGGATATGAAAAACAAGTACGTTTTTAAAGTAGGTTTTTGGAAACAAGATGCAAAACAAGACTCTATAATAACAAACTATGATATAAGGAATAGTTTAAACCCTCGTGCCAAGCAATATATGTTTTTAGAAACGATAGAGGGGAAATTGCGGTATAATTACAATGATTTTTTAGACAAGGAGATATTGTCAGTTTATGGATTAAAGAATTTCGAGGAACTTTGTGAAATGATTTATAAAAAATATGAGAGGTTCCTTGAACTATATAACGAGTTTAAGATGTAATTTGCAATGATAATGAAACTCTTACGTTACATAGTGCCGATTGTGTTTCTTTTGCTTACAGCAATATCGTTGCAGGCACAAGAAGTCAGTCTTTGTAGTAATACAAGGCTAATATTATTATCGTGTAATGAGAATGTTAATTTAGATATTTTGCGAATGCATAATGGTATTTTAATCGCAAAGGACAAAAATAAAATCCTTTTTAGTGAAGAAATGTATCCTACTATAGATGGTATTGTTTTTGATATGCCTGATATAATATGGATAATTCAGGATTCCGATACGATGAGGGTAGATGGGATTCCCAGTAGTCTCCTTAATTATCATTTGAAAAATTTTGAGTTCAAGAAAGGAAATTGGTTTATAAAGACAAAGCCGTGGTTTCAGCAAAAAGTTGTAACGGGAAGTGAAATTTTTAATCCAACTATGTCGATTGTAAAAGTTCATCAAAGGAAAAAAATAAGACACGTCAATGATAAATATGAATCTTTCGATGAAATGAGATTCTTTGAAATAGATTTAGCAGATACTAACGAGGTTGAGATGATGTCTATGGATAGCAGTTTTAGCAATAAGTATTATAATACACCACGTTCATATTATGATATTTTGGACTGGCAAGATTACTTATTATTTGACGAAGATGCTAAACAATATGTTGAAAAGATACAAAAAGAATATGATTATTACGGTTCAGGTCGAAGAGTTCCGTATATTGCACCTTATTATACAAAAGAGGAATATGAGGAGTCAATAAAGTAAAAAACGATGGCATTGGGGGCAGAAACGATACGACTTAATATAATTTTGAAAAAAAGTAAAATAAATCAAATGTCAGAATATGCACTCAAAAAACTTTAGAACGACGATATGTTTTATGATCTCAATAGTATTGTGTTCGTCCATACAAGCACAAATTGGCTGTTTATGTGATGATCAAATAATATATTATCAAAGTTTAGAAGATAGTGAGAAATATAATTACGAGTTTTTTTATAGGAAAATAAAAATAGTTGACACATTAGTAGAAGATGAGAAGCAAGGCGAATATATATATTCAGGAGTAACGAAGTTAAGGTATAAAAACGCTGACAGTTTCATACACCGTGCTAAAACATATGTAGGAACATCTACAGACAAAAGTTTTAGCAAATTCGCTCGTTGGTATAATGTAGAATGTTGTGATAGTCAAATAAAAGGTTATTTGGTTATAACGGAAAAATCTACTAAACAGCAACAAATAATAAGTTTCCCGATATTAGACGAAGTAGATGCGTATTGGTTTAAAGGATGTGGATTTAAAAAAGGTGCATATAAAATTATAAAATATAATTATCCAGACTTATATTATAGCGACAAGGATTTGGTTCCATGCGAAAACGATTTGCCGCCGAATTTTATTAAAAGAATTAAGTGAGATTTCTCGCTTCGCTCGAAATGACGGGCGTCTCTCATAGAAAGGAAAGGTGAAGAAGGGGAAAATGCTGCGCATTTTCCCCTTCTTCACCTTTTGTCCCCCATCAATGCACCGTCATGTCGAACGGAGCGAAGCGGAGAGAGACATCTCAACACAAAAATTATACAATCTTCAAATTTTTTCTATCTTTGAACTCTAAAACATTTATTTTGAAACTTTGTCGTTCCATACTGCCGATTTTCTTTTTCTTCCTCTCGCTCGGGGCAGTGGCGCAGATGGACAAGGACGGCAATTTCCATTGGGACGAGCTGTACACGCCCGATGAGGTTTTAGAGCTTGATATGTCGTTGCCGAACAAGGTGGATGTTTCTGCAATAAAAAACAGGGAACGGGTGAAATATGTGAAGTTGAAATGCTACCCGTGGATAGAGCACATACCGTTCACCCCCGAAGATTTTCCGAATATAGAGGCGTTGAGAATAGAGACATATTTGCTTGTTGATTTAAGGAATCTTGAACTTTTTACGGGGTTGAAACGGTTGGGGGTTACAGAACCAAATTGCATAGACCCATTTATAAGAGTTGCACAAATGCGAATTCCACAGCCATACGCGAATAGGGTTTGGTCACTGTCCGCTTTGGAAGAACTTGATTTTTCAATGGCAACTTGTTTGAGGGTATCAAAAAACTCTCTTTCTAAAATGTCCAATCTTCATTATTTTAATGGTTGTTGTGGAGCATTCTTATATGAAGAAGTTGACAAAATGCAAGGTATTCAATCTTGTTCTATTTGTAAAAATATGCACCCCCTTCGCCCTAAAGACAAAAAACCAAAAAACGATGATTGGTTGTTGACTTATTATACTCAGTATGAGAAACATAGGAGAAATTTTTATTACAACACAAAATATGGGAGAGACACGGTGTATGAATGTGTTGTTTTATTTGACGAAAAATCAGACGAAATTGCTAATCAAATTCATTTGTTTGGGACATGTTGGATAAATGATACTATTTATATATTCCAAGACGGCGGAATATCAGCAGAATCAGAATGTTATAGAGAAGAAAGGACACTCTGTATATATTGTCCTTCACAAGATAGATTGGTTTTACTTGACCTTGAGTACACTCCGTTTTATTTTCTGGAGATAGACTATAAAAACAATATTTTGACAAGTTTATGTAATGGGGATAATGATTATAATTATATAGTGGAAGATAATAAAGTCTATGTTAATGAAAAATATACAGGTTATCTCGGTTTCCCCGCATACGGAACGTATGGTGAAGTTGATTGTAAGGAACCGGAATATGGTCATAAATTTGATTATTTTGAGTTGTTGGATGGAACTTCTCAAATAAATGAATTAAAATTAAAAAGAGCACAGATGTTTAACTCTTATGAGAAAGAATTTGAAAAACAGATAGAGTTTGCGAAAAACTTGAAAAGTTTGGAATGTATGATTACAAAATATAAAAAGCAATGAGGTTAATTGATATATCGGCACATATTGATAACGGTAATTTAGGGTTCACTACTGAATTACCTAAGAGCGGAAACGAGAAAGTTTGAATGTGTTATGGGAATAGGGAAAAATAGAGTAAAAGGTGCTGTGATATTTATCATATCACTGTTTGTTGTTATGAAACTTGTGGGTCAAACTCGGATCTGTGTGATGAATGATTTGAGTGGTTTTCAGAATTGTTTCTCGTTAAATCTAAAACCTGGTAAAGGAGAATTTTCTGCATGCACCTCTTGCAAAGCCTGTTTTGGGAAAGGAAATTGGAGATTGACAAATAAAGAAAATGAATATCAACTTAGTATTTCTATATTTGGGTATTATGACACAACAATGACAATAACTGAAAAAGATAGTTTTTTGGTGATTAATTTACAAGAACGAGAAACGTTTAATGAATTAGAGAATAATGAAATACACCAATCGCCGTTGCCTTTTTTGATATGGATAAAGGACAGTACATATCATAGGCATTGGCTGAAGCATGATAATACATATATACCATATCCTAATGTATGTATATCGGAAGATGTGAGACGGTTTGAGGCTTTCTGTAAGCAGAAACGTTTCCAATATGATACATTACACTATAATTATCTGTTATATTTCTGCGAAGGGAATCTTTATTTAAAGCCGCTTTCAAATCGGGATGGATATAATCCATATACAGAAGATTTAAGATATATACCAATTGAACAACTGAGTCTTATTCCGTATGCTTTGAAAACAGTAGGAATAAATGAAAAATTTTCGTACCTTATATTTAAGGATGAAACTTATTTTAAAATAAAGCCTTCGATAGACTTATCTATAAAGAAAGAAATTACACCAAAAGAATTAAAGAAAGGTTTGCTTTATATTAAAAAGGGGTATCGGACAGTTAAATCGTATGGTTTCAATTATAAATTCAAAATATGGAAGATCGGTGGATATGGTATGGGATTTAAGGCTGTCGGCAGTCCTAAGGAAAATAAACTACTTCACTATAGAAACTTGTCATTCCACTCACAACATTATATGAAACAATTTCGTAAGATTAAGAAACTAATAAAATCAGGTGAGTCAAATATTTCATTTGAATTATTATATCCCCAAAACCTATTATATTGGACGGATTTGTTTATTGATTCTGGTATTTTCACATCTGTATATATAGAAAAAGAAGTATTAACATCTGAAATGTTTAGATGATATGGAACAAAATTGTACCCTTCCCAAAAATCGGACAATGTTGAATTATGAAAAAATCATTATGAAAATTTCATAATGGAAAGTGCATAATGTTCTAAGAGAAGAATTAAGTGAGATTTCACGCACTGCTCGAAAAGGTTAAGATGACGCAACCCAGTCGGGGTGGTACAGACAAAATAACTTGTTGAAAAAAAGTCGTTATGCTTCTAATACTTTAGATACTACAAAATAGATAGTGTTTTTTATGAATTTTTTCTTTGTCATTTCTCACCGAATACAAAAAGTAAAAGAAATCTTTCTATCTTTGAACTCCAAACAATTTTGATTATGAAACTTTTACGTTACATATTGCCTATAGTTTTTCTGTTTCTTTCTTTTTGGGTAGTAGGACAGACAATTACGACGTATTATCCCAAAGTTGATAGACAAAGTCGTGATTACATACATATTATGAAAGTTGTTGTGGAGCCAAACCAGGTCTATGTGGTATTCAGATACAACGTGTTGGGAAACGACAAAGTCGGAATGGGTTCGCAAACCAGTTTGCGTTGCGGTTCGTTTATAAGTACCATACAGCATTTTGGCATACTTTCCGACAGCATTCAACGTGAGTTGCCGTTTGATAAATGGATTTCCCTTAATGCTCCAGAAAATGTACAATATGCAAGTAAACCGTTTATTTATGTAGATGAGAATGGTGAAAAATGGAACGCACGTTCGTATGATTTTTTTATGGTGTTCCCTGGAAAATTACCAGAATATGCACGTAAGATTTCTATATATGAAAATGCGGAGTCGTTTTATGGAAGCAATGGTTCCAATCCTTTTAATTGGGAAGGAATTCACATAAACAATTTGCATCCAGAAGAAGAATGGTGACGAAGAAATAACCTATAAAAAAATAAATGGAACGATGAAACGAATTTGCTTTTTCTTCCTATTGGTACTTGCGAATTTCTATTCTTTCGCTCAAAAACTCAAACTTTCATATCATTATTTGAATGTATGAAATCAAAACTCGCATTCATAGCAATCTTTCTTATTCTTGGTTTTGCAGGTTTTTGCCAAGAAGCAGTAGATTTAGGTCTTTCTGTGAAATGGGCAACGTGCAATGTAGGAGCAAATAAACCAGAAGAATACGGAGAATACTGTACATTTGACGAAGCTCAAGAATTATCAGATTCTAATTGGCGAGTGCCAACCATAAAAGAATGTCAAGAATTGGTAGATAATTGCAAGTACAAATGGATAACGCAAAATGGTGTCGAAGGAGGATTGTTTACGAGTAAGAAAAATGGCAATTCCATATTTCTTCCTGCTGCTGGCTTTCGTAGCTTTCCGCATATGTACCGTGTGGGTAGTAATGGGGACTACTGGTCTTCGTCTGCTGGCTACAGCTACTACGCCTACTGTCTGCGCTTCTTTGGCTACGGTGCCACAACGGGCGGTAGCGGTGACTACAACGGCTTCGGATTCTCTGTTCGTCTTGTTCAAGATGTGAAATAAAAAACGATAAAAATAATTTTTGAATTAAACCTTTTATAGTTATATTGAAGTCCCCAAGGCACATATTGACAATTTTCTTCATATTCCTTTCTATAATAGGAATGGGGCAACGTTTGGTTGTGGAAGGACACAAAGTTTACAAACGACCATATTTTCGAATACTTACTAAAATGCCCAATAATGTTGATTATATCCATAGGGTAAGGGATAGTGTTGGACTTCTTGAAGCAGACTCTCAAAAATTTTATACAAGAAAAATCGGCTATAATTCCGATTCGCAAAAAATCAAAATATACGAGAAAGTAGTTTCAAAGAATAAGCGTAGTGTGGAGACTACATTGTCGTCGCGATGTTACGATAGTGTAGGACGAGAGTGTTCGTATATAGAATATCTAAAAAAACGACTTCGTTTCCCGTATGTTCTAAGTCCGTCGGCAATATTTGTTCCTAAAGGACGATTTTTGAATATAGCGCAAATTACTCGCTATCATGCATCAAATGGAGAAAAAAACTACGAAATATGTATCAAGGAAAATTCTCTTAGACCAAAATATAATCAAAAGGTCGTTTGTCGCAAGTATCATCGTCGGTTGGTTATTTATGACATAAATGGCGCAGTTGCAGATGCGAAATATTGGCATGGAACAAAGACAACGTTTTCTTCTCCTACGTTAAAGCAAGTTATGAGCGGTGGCGAATTGCATTCGAAGACTATAACTACCACACATAGAAAAAAAGGATATTTCTCAACGTATGTTTTAGAAGATGGAAAGTTGCAATTAGCGAAAGAAAAAAAATATGCAACGGCAATTGATACAACAATAGAAATTTTAGGAAAAAATTTTTCGTTGGATTCAAGAGAGTCAATCAATACACGTGTGTTGACATATAAAGATGGTTCTCAAGTGTTATTATATCGAAACTATTCCCCAGGTCGTGAAATAATTAGAGATACGATGGTTTTTGCCAATGGCGATAAATATCCTATACGCACACAATTGTATAATGAAAAAGGTAAATTGTTGTGTAAGAAAGATTTACAAAACTCGTTGGAATACGAATATGATTCGGTAGGACGGAAAATAATGAGTTTGTCGAATGGTGTGAAAACAGAGTACAAATACGATGAAAAAGGAAATACTATTTTGATAAAGTCAGACACTACGACAACGGAAATGGAATATGATTCGTTGAATAGACTTGTTGCTAAAACAATTAACGGAGTTCGAAAAGAATACATAAAGCAAACTCCAAAACAAGAGATTGTGGATTCAAAGTCGACGAAGCAAGAGGTTGTGGTACAAAAATCAGAAATGGCAGAAACAAAAACAGCCACGCAACCTGTCAAACCTTTATCTCCGAAGGATAGCGCCTTTGCCGCAAAAGAAATTGAATTGAGGCAACAATATGGCGAAGTTGTAAGGCACGGAACTGTGTTTGAAATAAAGGATAATCAGGTTAAATATTATCGGTATTATCGG
>JAFWZH010000294.1 GCA_017522515.1 Clostridia bacterium | reverse complement strand
TTTTCAAAATCTGCCTTAATTGTGTATTTATCAAGAAGTGAAACAGATGTAATTTCAGCATTACCATAGTATTCAAACACTTTTTCTGCAAGAGTTTCGGGTGTTTCATTAAGCTCTTTTGTAAATCTTGCATACACTGTTTCATTTTTGGAGATGGTTTTATCTGTTGTGGAAAGGTCTTTGTCTAATCTGAAATCTGTTGCAACAGTATCTAACATAAAGTCATCTATAAGCATATATGTGTTTTGTTTGTTAAGCTGGAAATATACTCTTTGGATTGTTTGGTGATATCCTTTCGATTGAGTGTAAACACCTGATCCGGTATACACATCTTCACCATCACTAACTTTGTAGTGATAATCTCCGTTCTGGGCATTGTATGAATATTCAATATCATACCAAGTGTTTATTTTATAGCTGCATACCGGGTTACCAAACATATTAAGTTTTCCGTTATCGTAAAAGAGAACCGCCGTTACGGTATCATTATTGTTTGTAACAATATACATCGGTTTTGCAATGTTTGTATCAGGAACCTGGATTGAAACCTTTGACTTAACTGCAGAAACAAAGGGGTCAAAGTTCATTCTTATCTGAGGATTGTTTGTTGCACCCGTGGGGCGTAAAAACTTTAAGCTCACGCCTCTGTCGGTTGATACATAGTTAAAACCGCTTCCACCGGATAAATTTGCATATGCATAAGACCATGGTGTGTTACTGGGTTTTCCAAACACTGTATATGACATTGAATCGGAAGGAGCCTGTGAATTAAAGTCGGACACATTATCTGCAACAGCAATATTCATTGCCTCTGCATTTTTTATCTTTATGTTATCCAGATACATTACTTCTTTATTGGCATAATTTGATGTCCCATTAGCGTATTTAGATGAAAGCCATTTTGGGGTTTGGCTGTAAAATCTGATTTCCTTTATTCCGTCTTTATAAAGATCGCTGCTGTTTGTAAAGCTTTTATTATAAAGAACGCTTCCGTTGCTTGTAACTTTATGTGTTATATAACCCGTGTCAAGGTCATATGTGATATCAACATCGACCCACGCATCGGTTGGGTATGTAATCTTTTGTAATCCTGTCATCGCTGTACCATTCCAGAAATTCATATAGCTTGTTGAATCTGTAAATGAAGCAAGGGTTACTTCACTTCCGGAAACCGGTGCCATAGTTATGTATCTGTATATATAGCTGGTTTTTTCATGTGATTCAATATAATGTGATGATGAAATATTAACCTTACCTGTAAGCGCCTGTCCAGGAGTATACACAGCACCCGGAAAATCTGATTTACCACTATTGGCATCAACCTCTACCTTTAAGCTTTTACCGTCTCCATCTCTATCTTTTGCTTCATCGGCAGAATATGTAACAACATTAGGATATGAAGTGCCAAAATAAGACAATGTTCCATATTTTGCCCCGGCTGTTGTCCAGTCAGTTGCTACAAATTTGTTAAAATTGATATCCTCGCTATAGCGCGAATATGCAAATGT
>JAFWZH010000293.1 GCA_017522515.1 Clostridia bacterium | reverse complement strand
TAGCCAGAGAAGTTTTAAGTAATTTTGTGCTATGATTAATAAATATGTATATGACTAGGAAGAATGCAAGCAAGGAAACAATAAATATTTTGATTAATAATGCAAAATCAGCAATTTCGAATTCTGAACATATATTGAAAAATACAGAGTTGATAAAATCAAGGTTGTCTACTTTTGATGGTGCTAATTATTTGCAACTGCTTTTTGAATTATTAAGCGGTAGTCTTTTAGCTGTATATGAAGTTTGTTGTGATATGAAGAATATGTTATCTATGGATAATGTATACGTAAAGCGTTTTCATATGCAAATGATTAATCTTTCACAATATGAGTGGTGTAAATATTTAGTTGGTAGGGATCATGGAGGTGTAATCCCAAAACTAATTAATCATCTTAATGAGTCGCATAAAGAGACTATAGAATTGGAGAGTATATTACAACAGTTAAGATTACTGGGTAAAAAGTGTGATGCTGGATTAAGAAACATAACAGCTCATTACGACAATCCAAATACAATGTATTCAAAGTTGGTAACATTGAATGATGAAGATATCTATGCGAAAAGAGTTGGGGACCAATTATTGGTGCATGATATGATATTACAGTATATTTCTCCTATTCTACAAATGATTACAGAAATATTGTGTACTAACAACAGAGAATGTACATATACAAGGAGTGTAGATAAATACTCTATTATAGATATTATAAATAAAAAAGTCGCAGAGGCATTTCATAATAAGGAAAAACTTGATATTGTAATCGCAGGACAAATTGCAAATGCTTGGGAAAATATCGAGTCACACAAAAAGAACTATACGATTTGTGAAAAGGCAATAGAATATCTTACAGATAAACAAGTAGATTGTAGTAGATTTACCGAAATACAAGCACTTGAAGAATTGCGATGGGAAGTTAGTTTTATGCAATATGATTTAGCTTGTTCTATGAATTCCTACCTTAAAGCAGATAGTAACGCAGAACGTTCTATATGTTTTATGCGTGCTTATAGAAATGAGATTAGTGCATTGTCTCATTTGTATGGTTATAATGATGAATACAGAGAAAAAAGTATATGGAGCAAAATTAGAACTGTTCCAGAGTTTAAATCCATTCCATTATCCAAAGAGATTGAAGATGAACTCATAGCCTTGACATCAAATTTTGATCCGAATAAGAGGAATTTATATACCCATTACAGAGAAGATACTAAATTAAATATTAGTGAGAGGTGGCAATGTGCAAACGAGATGAACCATCCAGAAGAGTTAATGCAAATGCTTCGTCTTGTGACACTATGTAAAAAAATTAACCAATTCTTAGTTTCGCTTGTGTCATCAATGCATTTATCTGAGAAACAGAAGAATGATGAAATGTTAAGTCCTATAAGAAAAATAAAGGAACTTGCCCAAAAGAACAATCAACAAGATATTGTTGCTATTTCAGATAAGTTTCTATCAATATTCTCTTTATTCGATAAAAAGTTATAGGATATTTACATTATCGTATCATCCAACTTAATCCTGCACTCCGATTCGGTGTGCGACATCTTGCGCTCGATGGTTGAGACTTCGATGTCGCGGAGGGCGTGAGCAAAGACTTGCTTAATGAATGTAGCGGTGTGGATGCGCCTTTTGCCGAATGCCTTGCCGATGTTCCAGCCGAAGTGCATCAGGTCGATGCTTTTAAGTGCAGAATCAACCGATACGGGCGATGCCTCGCATGGGGTGTCGCCCAAACTATACTCTGTGATGTAGCCACACAAGCGGTCTAACTCTGCTTCGCTCATATAGGGAACCATCGTCTGCTTGGTGTAGTCGAGTACTCGTTCCAATTTCGCTTGCGATGCACGCTCACGCTCAGCAATAGCATTGGCACGCAAAACCTCGTACTCTGATGGCTGTGGGATAGTCTCGGTAATAGCAACCTCCTCAATAGGCTCAGCCACGATAGCAGACACCTCGGCCTCCTCCAACTTGTGAAACGCAGGGAAACGCATTAGGAACTTCTCCATTCGGGGTAGCAGCAACTCGTTAAGTGTCATTTGCAGACTGATATAGAGTGCCGACAACACAACCACCGTTGCGAAGAATGCAACCGCCGCGCTAAACTCATCATACCCTTTGACAAGCACAAATTTTCGTGCCAATACACCAAAGAGCAATATCGCTCCAAACACGAATAAATAGAGTGCAATATATTCTGTTTGTCTCTTATTCATAGTCATCTTTGTTAATCGTTTGAGAGCAAAGATATATGAATAATCAACACAAAAAATGGCTCTTTTGCCTTTTGACCGCACGTGTCATAACTTGTCCTATCGTGTCATAGTTAGGAATAAACACAAACTGCTTCAAACAAAAAAATCTGCATCATTCGGCAATAAAATGATGCAGATAATTAATTATAATGATATCAATTTTTCCCAATTGTAGTTTGGATCCGTAAAATGTCCATATGTAGCAGTAGGTAAATATTTAACTTGACATAAATCTAATTGTTCTATAATCGCTCTAGGTCTTAAATCAAAGTGAATTTTTATATAATCTCGTAACTTTGGATTATTTTTATTATTTGTTGTAGCTGTAATCATCACAGGTTGTTCTTCTCCAAATGTATATGCTAATGAAATCTCACAATCCGATTCTAATCCGTTTGCAACTATATTTTTTGCAATAAATCTGGCCATATATGCAGCACTGCGATCTATTTTTGTAGGGTCTTTTCCAGAGAATGCGCCTCCACCGTGATTAACTATACCTCCATATGTGTCTACCATAATTTTTCTTCCAGTTAATCCGGTGTCATTTTGAAAACCTCCAATAATAAATCGCGATTTATTATTGATCTGTATGTTAATATTATCAATATCCACCAAACGACCCAAAACTTCTAAAATACTATTACGCAGATTTTCTTCAATGGCATCTTCTATATGCTGAATACTTATTGTTAAATTTGAAATTATATTATCATTAATTGTAACTTGAACTTTACCATCAGGTCTAAGGAAACTATTGGTACATTTATATTTATCAAGTTGTTTAGCAATATTATTTGCAACATACACTCCATATGGAAGATAATTATACTCAGTGTTTACAGCATAACCATACACGATGCCTTGATCACCTGCACTGCCATCTAAAACAGAAGAATTTAATTGTTCGGTCTGTTTATTTATGAAGTTATGTACTTTCAAAGAGTTATCATATCCAATATTTCTATATGTATCGAGTGCTATTTTTTCTATATTTACCGTACCTAAATTGGAAACCTCACCACCTATAAATAGATCATCTCCACAGCCCAAACATTCAATAGCGACGTGGGTATTCTTGTCAAATGAAAGATATGCGTCTAAAATCGCATCACTTATTTGATCGCATATTTTATCAGGATGTCCATTTAAAACACTTTCTACTGTATATGTCTTTCTATTTAATTCCATATCTTTTTTTTATCAAATCCCATTCTATTGTTAGCTGGTTGTTAATTTCCTTATATATTCTGTCACTGATGTTAGACTTGTTGTAGGCTAATGTCGTTTCATATTCTATAACCATTAAAAACGCTTGCTGCGTAATTTCATCTTTTGTTCGATGGGAAGAAAAGATGTCAATAAAATGATTATATAATTGGGACAATTTTGCGTAGAAACTAAAGTGGTAACATAACTCTATTACAAAAGCTGATGATAAGAACAATTGCAATATAGGAAGTGCAAACATATTATCTTTATAACCATAGTATGAGAATATAATCATAATCAATACTAAGATTAAATTTTTGCATACGACCTTAGCATGCATTCTTTGGATAATATTTTTGGTGAAAAAACAATTTTCAAAGCAGTTGACTAGCAGTTTATATGGACCAACTTTTAGTTCATCATTATCGTAATAACCCTTAACTTCGCTATCTAATAGTTTGGATCCTAGCGAATTGTCTAAAAATCCTTTTCTCCTTTTGCCAGAGGTCTTAGGTTGAATAAATATTTCTGTTAAAATATACAATATAGCATAGCTAATGAGAGTTAAAATATTTAATATCTCAAAAATTGAAAAAAGGAACTCCCAATTATATTTATTCGCTACAACCAGTATTAATGGAATAATTATATTAGCATACAATAATCCTGTTTCATAAGATCTTAATTTCTTAAGAGTCTTGTAATCTAACTCATAAGGTAATTTTCTATCCATAAATTTAGCTATATATTTAAATTAATACTATCTAACTCTCCAATATCCACCCTTGGCTGGACCGATACGCTCTATGATACCATCGGCTTTAAGATTGGCAAGGTGCTTTTCAATAGCTTTAGCCGATATGCCAATCTTCTTGGCAAGAGCAACTGCACTCAACTCAGCATTTTCCGAGAGCAAGGCAATGATTTTATCCCTACTTTTTGTTGGTTTCTCCCCACCTTTTGAAGTTTTCTCCCTACTTTCTTCCACTCCGATAGAGTCCAAATAGGTGGCAATCTCATTTTGCAGGTTCTGCTCCATCATTGAAGTCATAAAGGCTCTGAAAATATCTAGATCATCCTCCTCGCGTGTCGCAACCAACGCCTTGATATATTCCTCCTTGTCCTCTTTGAGTATCTTTGTAGGGATAAGACCAAATTCAAACTGCAACATATTCATTACCAAACGAGCCATGCGCCCATTACCATCAGCCCAAGGATGAATTGTTACAAGATTATAGTGAGCATCAAATGATATTTGGTATAGTTCATCAACCGTCATTGTAGCAGACTTTACTCGCTCAGCATTTAGTTGATCGCAAAATTCAGCCAATTTTGCAGGCACTTTGCTGTAGTTCATATAAGAACGACCTCCGATACCAGCTGTAACATTGAGCAAACGCAACTCGCCACGAGCCGATGAAAAGTTGCCCAAAGCAGTGTTATACTCCTTACCGGTGTTCTTCATCATAAGGGCAGATAGCGAAATGAGCGTATCTATTGTGATTGGCTTATGTTGTTTTGCAAGTTCGATAGCCTTTTCGTATGCAGCTTTCAAATCGAGGTTCATACTCTGCTCCTCGATGCTCTTACCTTTGAGGCTCACTCCGTGGTCGAACATTATTTGATTTTCCAATTCGGTGATGGTTGAGCCCTCGATAGCTGTAGAATGGGTAATCAACGAGTATAGATAGAATTTTTCATAGTCTATCTGGTTGTCAATACCCAGTTCTCGATATCTTGTTACAAGTTGTTCTAATTTGTTAGCCATAACATTTATCGTTTATAGTTTCTTCCTACTTTTTAGAGATTTTCTCCCTACTTTTGTGCAAATATAATACTTTTCTCCCTACCTTTTTCTGTTTTTACCCTACTTTTTATTGATTTCTCCCTACTTTAACGAAGTCTTGTTGGCAGTTTCGCGTTTCTTGGAGTCCACAAGGTCGGCATAAATCTGCGTGGTGGTAACATTCTTATGCGTCAGCATCTTCGATACGGTGTAAATATCTGTGCCTAAATAGATTTGGATGACCGCATAGCTGTGCATGAAGCAGTGGAAGGTTATTTTCTTCTTAATCCCAGCCTCGGCAATCCACTGTTTGAGTGGGTGGTGTGTCATTGCGCGGGTGAGTCCTTTGAATACCAATCCTTTGCCCCATTCGCCGCATAGTTCCAACGCTTCGTGGCTGATGGGGAGGGTTGCTTCGGTCTCGGTTTTCTCGGTGCAAATGCGAATGTAGTAGCCTTGATCGGGCCCTATTTCAAAGTCGCTCCATTGCAATTTGAGTATGTCGCTGATGCGAAGTCCCGTCATACAAGCAAATAGCGATGCTTGTTTCAATACAGGAATGCGGCAAGGGGTGGCGGCAAGTAGCTTTACCTCGTCAAGCGTCAAATACTTGTCTTACTTACCGATGCAGTTTGTAAGTTTGATTGATTATCAATACTT